>CAYPUP010000349.1:0-2801 GCA_964413795.1 uncultured Ignavibacteriales bacterium | reverse complement strand
GATCTCAAAAATTTCGATAAGGTATCTTCATCACATACAATTTCTTTTTGTTCCGGTAAATCAATAGCGCTGTATGAATTTAATGGTTCGCCGGTTTTGGGGTCAACTTCAATAAGCCCCACAGCGATGGCATCAAGTTCATTTTTGCAGGATTCAACAACCATTTCCAGAATTTTGTCAATTTCAACTCCGGTAGTATTCGCGTTAACAATTTTAAGAAATTCAACCTGCCCCCGAAGGCGGACGTTTTCCCGAGTGACTTGTTGATGCTCTAAAGCTCTTTCGATAGTTGTTTTTAATAGTTCAAGCTTGAATGGTTTGACTAAAAAGTCATAAGCCCCTTTTTTCAAAACTGAGATAGCTGTTTTAACTGTCGGGTGAGCGGTCATCAATATTACAATTGCATCATTATGAATTTTTTGAGTTCTTTCAAGAATTTCTGTCCCTGAAAATTCACCCATTTTCAGGTCGCTCAGAACCAGATCTATCTGATGAGTCTCAATATAATCCAGCGCTTTTTTCGGATCTGACATTACGACCAGATTATAATTCTCTGATGAAAGAGCTTCCTCAATGATTTCACAGATATGATCTTCGTCATCAACGACCAGGATATTTATGGCTGACTGAGTTATCACTATCGCCTCTATAAGAACAGAAATTTCCGACTTCCTTTATTTCATAAATCAATAGTATTTTTATCGGAGATAACTTCTATTTGAACAGAGGCTGTTTGATTATTGTACCAAAATTGCGCTAAGAAAAATATTATAAAAACTCATCGGCTCTATAAGAAGATCGAACCAGCGGACCGGATATAACTTTGGGGATGCCGGCTTCTATCGCCATGTGTTTCAATTCGGAAAATTCAGCCGGGTGTAAATATTTAACTACCGGCAGGTGATTTTTTGAGGGTGATAAATATTGGCCGATTGTAAGAACTTTAATTCTGCTTACATTAGCCAAATCTTTGAATACTTCCACCATCTCTTCAGTGGTCTCCCCCAGACCAACCATCAAGCCGGATTTAGTTATGATATCCGAATTATCTTTTATTGCCTTCAGAAGATTCAGGGAACGCTCATAAGATGCCCCGGGACGAGCGGTTCGGTATAAGCGGGGGACGGTTTCTACATTATGATTAAAGACATCGGGCTTGCTCCCTATAATAATCCCCGGAGCCTCAGGGACATTTCTGAAATCAGGAGTGAGAATTTCTATTGTTGTTTCCGGCAATATTTTTCTGATCTCCTCGATTGTTCGGGCAAAATGATTTGCTCCTCCATCTTTGAGATCATCCCGATCTACGGAAGTAACAACAACATGTTTGAGGCCGAGAATCTTACAGGCATCAGCGACTCGTTTGGGTTCATCAAGGTCAAGACGATTGGGCCGCCCGGTAGCAATATCACAGAAGCGGCAACCTCTGGTACAAATATGCCCCATAATCAGAAAAGTGGCTGTACCCCGATTGTAGCACTCACCCCGATTAGGACAATTGGCCGAATGACAGACCGTATTAAGCTTCAAATCACGGATAAGATTATTAACCCGTTCATACCCTTCACCGTTAAAACCGGTCACTTTGAGCCATTCCGGCTTTTTATTTTCTCTATTTATCAGTTCTTTACTGTTCATTTTTTGCACTTCAGTTATTTGTACGAAAATACTTTCAAAAAGAGCAACTTCAACGATTAAGTATAGCCCAAAAAGCTCGATAATCAAGGAAAAGGACAAATATTTTTTAAACAAGGAGATAACGGATGCCCCGAATTTTGGCCGTTCTCGGTCTGGTGGCGCTTATACTCTTTTCCGGAGTAATTTATGCCGTTGATAAAAAGCAAGCAGGTTTGACAAAAATCGAGAATTTGTATAAATCAGATATTGAGGTAAACCCATCGCTGATAACCGCAGATACCTGTGTTGTACGTCACGATCTCGGTGTTAAATATAAAATTGATGGCTGGGTATCCGGTATTGAATTATACAAAAGTTATCTCGATCCCTCTCTGACTTGTGATACCCCGTTTCCCTTTACCGTAACCCGGGTCAATATGCCAATGTATTTTGGCAGCCCCATGACACTAAATGTCTCGGTGGATGTCGAAGATGTTGATTATAGTATTTCGGGTTGTCCTTTCCCGGGTGAGTTGTTAACAGTTTCAAGTGAATATGCGGTAACTATTCCACAAGGCGGGTATTGGTATAATATCTGGATAACTCTTGATACGCCTGTTGTTG
Source organism: uncultured Ignavibacteriales bacterium (assembly GCA_964413795.1). Lineage (GTDB taxonomy): Bacteria > Zixibacteria > MSB-5A5 > GN15 > FEB-12 > DAOWMZ01. The sequence goes on along the minus strand of CAYPUP010000349.1, from coordinate 560 downwards.
TCAACGGGCCATTTTTTGCAGGTTTCTTTATAAGCAATTCTCTGGACCCCCTCGACAGTGCTGCGGTTTTAATTGATTCAGTCTCTGTTCCTTGCGTCTCATATAACATCTGGGATGATTCTATCGGCTGGGTCGATTTGGCGGACAATCAGTACTGGAATTTCCCCGGCAGGCTGGTATTGTATGCATCCGGCATCCCCAATGGTAATCCTACACCTGATATTGATATGATCTTCCCCCCTGATAATGATACTATTATGGGGAGTGTTAATTTATGGGCTGCTGATAAGGAACATTCTGTTATTGTCGATTATGTTGAATTTGAATATAAGTCAACCGGACCAAAAACGGTCATCGGACAGGTTGTTGATGGAACGGTGATGTTTCGTGACGGCACTAATCCTGCCAGCAACGGCAATGGTTACAGTCTCAATTGGGATTGCAGTGGTCTATCCGAAGGGCTTTATACTATATATGCCACCGCTTATGATAATACCGGTGGGTCTTCATCAGATAGCGTTATAGTCTATATAGAGCCAACCCCTCCGACACCAACGATA
>CAYPUP010000348.1:0-2819 GCA_964413795.1 uncultured Ignavibacteriales bacterium | reverse complement strand
CAAACGCTTTCGGGACACTGATTGACAGGTATCAGAAGATAGTTTTTAATACCGCTTTGAAAATGGTCAATGATTATAACGATGCCCAGGATATTGCTCAGACCGTTTTTATCAAAGCCTATGAAAAACTTGATACTTTCAATCCCGACTACAAGTTCTTCAGCTGGATCTATAGAATGGTGGTAAATGAAGCCATCAATTGGCAAAAAAAGAAAAAATATCATAAGGAGCTGGACCACAAAATAGTAGCAATTGAAAAGACGCCGGACAGAATCCTCGATGATAAGGAATTGAGCGAAAGCTTGCGGGATGCCATAGTTGAGCTCCCAACCGATTACCGAGTGGTGATAATTTTCCGGCATTTCGAGGATCTTACTTACAAAGAGATGGAAAAGGTGCTTAAAATACCGGAAAAGACAGTAAAATCCCGTCTATTCACTGCAAGAAAGCTTTTGTGCGATATTTTGATTAAAAGGGGAATTGTGAACAATGATTGACGATAAAATACTTGAACTGATGAACAGGGAAATAGATAAGGCTAATACCGAAAAGGAAAGCTCTGAGCTTAATGAGTACCTTGATAAAAACCCGGAAGCCAAACAACACTTTCTGGAACTGGTTAAAATGAACAAAGTACTTGAGAAGATTCCCGATGTGGATCCACCGGCTGATATGAAGATGAATATCATGAATTCAATCGATCTCAATAAATATACCCAAAAAGCTAAACAACCAAACTTTTCCCAGTCATTGGCCGAATTTTTTACTGTTCGCCCAAAATTAAGACTGGCAACGACTTTTGCAGTGGGAGCCGCTTTTGGGCTGGCTCTTTTTGATGCATCTGATAAGTATATCGGGGCTGATTTTCCCCTCGATCAGTCTCACTTATCAGGTACGATAATGATTGAAAAAGAAATGGCTGAATTTGTTGTTGTCGAGAGCAAACCTATTGAGACAAAATATTTTAATGGTACTTTTGAACTCAAGCGAAGTGGGACTGATCTTCTGGTTGATATCATTCTCAACAGCAAAGTTCCGGTTAAAATGACAATCAGTTTTGACAACAATCATACTGTCTTCAAAGGTTTCAACCAGTTAGCTTATACCTATAATGGTGTCAATATTACCGAAACTGAGATTAGCTGGGAGCATTTTGGCAACAACCGCTTTTTGATTAACCTGGAAGATATCACCATTTCGGAGGCGGCTGTCAGGCTGAGCATTTTATCTGATCAGGCAAATTTTGAAATATCAATCTCGACATTGCTTCCAATAGAATAATTTTTCATAAAATTATAAATTCCACCAACTTTTTTCCGAAGGGGCTGTATTTCCATTAAGGATTTTAAAAATACAGTTGCTTTTTAGAATGATGTTTGATGACTTGAACGATTCGCTGGTTGTCGCTTTGAGGAGAGCGGCGAGGGACAGCAGAGGGGAAAACAAGGGAAGTTTTAGGGTAAAGAAGATGTCGAGAAGCATACCCGACATCTTCTTCTTTTTCTTACAAATATTTTCACTTCAACAAATTCTTTCATTCCCGCATAACAATTCATACATTACAGGCATAGCCTGATTATTTTGCAGTACATGGCAGATGTCCACATTTGCCTATAACAGTAGAGGAGGATCTCCTAGTGATCCACCACAGGCACTATCTGTTTTATTGAACAGTAAACCCACTGCAAGCAGTGGGCTACCTTAGAGTTAAACTATGGATACCTACTGGATAATAAAAGCCCTTCTTAATCTTGCTCCGGTGCTGATATTTCTACTAATGCTGGTCTGGCTCGACAGCTTCAAACTGGTCAAATACAAAGATGTGCTGCTCGCTATCGTGTGGGGGGTAATCATTGCCTTTATTTGTATATTTTTAAACAGTTGGGTAGCAAAGCTTCTTTCGTTTAAGATTATAACCTATTCCCGATACATTGCTCCGGTTATTGAAGAACTGCTTAAAGCCCTTTTATTAATCTATTTGATCAAGAAGAAACGCATCGGCTTTATGGTCGATGGGGCGATTCTTGGTTTTGCTATCGGAGCCGGGTTTGCCCTGATTGAAAACAGCTACCAGATGCAGGCGATAGAATCTGCTAATATTTACATGTGGCTGGTCAGAGGGTTTGGGACAGCGGTGATGCACGGCAGCTGCACAGCTATTATGGGAATAATTTCGATGAATCTTGTCGAGAGAAAAAGAAGGGATATTCTTCCTCTTATGTTTCCCGGCATATTTGCAGCAATGCTGCTGCATTCATTGTTTAATCATTTTATCCTCCCCCCGGTTTACCTGACCCTTACGATTTTAATAATCCTGCCTTTGATTGTTTACATTATTTATGAACTGAGCGAGAAATCTACTCGCCAGTGGCTCGGAGCCGGGTTTGACAGCGACAGCCAATTATTGGCAATTATTTCTTATGGGAATATTAAAGAATCAAAAGTCGGTTCATATTTCAATTCGTTGACAACGTTTTTTACAGGCGAAGTGATGGCTGATATGCTTTGTTATCTTCGGTTATACTTGGAGCTTTCTATCGGTGCAAAAGGTGTTTTACTGCTCCGAAAAGAAGGAGTCCCTGTTCCCGATGATCCGGAAATTAAAGATAAGTTTGCAGAATTAAAATTTCTTGAGAAGAGTATCGGTACCACCGGATTGCTGGCTCTGGCCCCGTTCATTCATACCAGTGATAGGGATTTGTGGCAGTTGTATCTGTTGAAGTAGACTGTTGACTGCACAATGAATATATGATATATTAACTCACAACTGTCCGGTAAAAAAATGAAGTTTAGCTTGACATAATAACCATAATTTAGTG
>CAYPUP010000347.1:0-2820 GCA_964413795.1 uncultured Ignavibacteriales bacterium | reverse complement strand
AGTATTGATTTGTAAAAATATGAGTTCATAATCTGTTCTTCGTAGGTTTCTAACGGCCTGCATCAGTTGCCCGCCGTCACTTCAAATCAAAACTATCGAGTACGCAAAAAACGTTCGGTTTAACTCATAACTGCGGAAATTCACCGCAGCGAGGCGGGTCAACTGCATGCAATTGTTAGGCGCAAATACGAATTATTAATAAACTTAGCATTGATTTATGATATGAATTTTATAATTGCATTGACAATAATAAACTAAATAAACCTATATTTATTTTTCCAGAGCCCCTTTTATTTTTAAAACCATATCCCGAGAGTAATAATTACAAACGCCTTTTTTCGCATCTGGTTCTATTCCCAGTTCTTTAATCACATTCTTGACTTTGGTGTCAGAAACACCTAATTCTTTGGCAATGTTACCAGCTGTGATAAGATCAGATTTTTTATTTTCCATGATTTTGTTTCCTTTCATTTTTGTTAATCAGAATCAAACAAACCGATAAACGTATTACTTTGCATAGATAGGACTTTGATTTAGGGAGAAACAGGATCGGTAATCTGATCCATTAACGCCATTGCTCCATCGTTAGTGAAACATGCTGAACCGATGGTGCAGTTACCAGCTGTCTTCTGACATTCCAAATCTTCACCAACCTCTATATCTTCGGCTAGACCTCTAAGCTGTTCAATTTGAGAAGTTATCTCCATTTTTTCATTTTTATCCGCTTTGGACGCTTCAAGATCAATATTAAACTTTCTCAACCCCTTTATCACCTTGGTTTTTTCCCTCTGTAGATCGATGCAGTTTTTACAGATGTCATTAGAAAAAGCCTGAAGCACTGCTAAGACCACATTATAACCCCTGAGTCGATTTTTAAAATAATCACTCATCATTTTCTCCTTTTTTGCATTTTATGCTGAAGGCTCTGAAACCAATTTGGTGAAACCTGCCGCTGCTTTAACGAAACAACCCGATCCGATGGTGCAGTTACCAGCTGTCTTCTGACAAGGCCGATCGGTATCTTGGGGACATGTTTTAAGCCTCCCCAAATACCGCTCGATTTCAGTTCCTAATACCTGTTTCTTCTCTACAGCAAGAGATGACTTGTCCAGATCCATCTTTAACTTTTTTAGCTTCTTACCAGTGGAGATTACCACGGAAGGAAAAGTGCAGCCATTATTACACATATCTTCGACACAGGCCTCAAAGGCTGCAAACATGCCATTATAAGCCCTCAACTGATTAGAAACAAACTGAGCAAAAGGATCTTCTTTCTCTATCTGCGCTTCCACTTTCTCCAGAACAGCAGACTCAGCCTCAACCTCTGTTGGTATGTCCCTCACTTTCGCCCTCTCTCTCGGCAACTTCAGGGGTCTTTCCAATTCAACACCACAAAGCTCAGCAATTTCAGCAAGCTCTTCAGCAATTCTAACAAGACGCTTGCCTATAAAAGCAAGAACCGTAGCCTCGCTAACTCCTTCCTCTTTTTTCTCACTTATTTTCATCGGCTTAGTCTTCGGTTGAGGTCTTTCTTGTATAACCTTCCCCTCCTCAATACCTTTAACCACCTCATCGAGTTCCCACCCCTCTATCTCCTCAGGATGCTTGATAACTCCACTAAGTCTACATGAAAGCGCTGGCTCTGGATAGGCCCCTGGATCGTAGAGGGTGTAATTTTTAAACTGGACAGGCTTTTCCTGTTCCTGATAGCAGGACCAAACCGCCTTTTTAATTAAATCTGGATCCATCTCCCCTAAGAGATCAACCAAAGTTAATTGCTCCCTAAATCTTATAATAGCTTCCAGTGGTATATTGAAAAGATAGGGGGTCATAGCTTTCGATCCAATAATAGTACGTTTTTCGTCGATGCCATTTTCTAATAAAGCCCTCAGTGCAGTACCAGAATTATGCCCCTGAACATCTTCCCCGCAAAGAACCAAATACCGAATATTGGGATTTGCTACAACATTGCATACAATCTTCTCAATACCTATATTTTCAGTTTGTAATGTTCCAGATAGGGCAGCCCCCTTTTCGATAGCCAATCTTAATAGATTATCAATATCCTGTGGAACGCTTTCAACATCAGATGGGGCAGTTCCGTAAGGTGCATTTAACATAACTACCACCGCTACTGGGGAAAGATGGTTGCCCTGAAGATAGCATCCCTCCTCTGGGGGGTAGTTCGTTGCCGCATCAACCTTTAAAATTTCAGAGACTGATAATTCCTTTTTTCGAATAGTTGCCTTTAAGGTCCCATCTTCATCGCCGAGCTGCAAAATCTCACAGTCTTCTCTTTCTACGATCTCTTGCATCTTATCCTGAAGTGGTTTATCAAATATTACTGTAATGCCGCCTGCTGCTGGCAAGTCTTTCAGGTACTGACCAATACCCGCACTTTCCAGTCAGCAAGCCCCCTTAACGTTTAGTATTTCTTCTTTACTCATTTTATGATCGCCTGTATTTCTTTGAGTAATTGAAAAATTATTAACCTAATTTGATAAGCATATTGCCAAGGCCATTTTAAAGGCAAGTGCCAGTTTAGAACCCTTCCAAACTGGCCTCTGCCTCGCTTTCTTACTTTTCTTTCTTTTCTTTCATTTCTTTTCCACAGCATGTTAGAGTAGGGCAATTCGGATCTGGAGCAGGCTTTTTGATAACCTTTACTTCTGCCCCACACATCTCACAAACATACGTTTTGCCTTCTTCAGCCATTTTTTCCACCTCCTTTAGTTTTTTATTATTTGTACTGACGTTAGTAACGCCTAACGATAAAGCTCAGTTGCGGCGTACTCGCCGTCAACTGCAGCGCCTGGTTAG
>CAYPUP010000346.1:0-2823 GCA_964413795.1 uncultured Ignavibacteriales bacterium | reverse complement strand
TGGTGGCAATATTTTCACTGGCTAACCCTATTCTCCTCATACACCTCCCAAACCGCCAGCACCGATGCTGCATTTGTTTTTATTTCCCGGTTTTTGGTGGTTTGCATTTTTTTAATTTCATCGATGCAGTACTTTGGCAAATCCAAATCCCACAGCAACACCATGGCCGCCAAGCGCAGGTACTCGTTTTGTTTTTCGGCATTGTACAGGCTGATGGGCTCGGTGGCCAGGTAATCCCTGATGCTTGCCTGACTTTCGCCTATGTATTTGCCCGTAACCGGAGTAGGTTGCTGGTTCATATGTAACTGAACCAGATTACGGGGATACATCAGGGGCATCAGCCTTACATCCATGCTCTGCCGCGCATTGGTAACGGAATAAACAATTTTCCCTTCTTTAAACTCAGTATTGGCGTAGGGAGTGAGCCAATCCTCAGGATTTTGTTGCTGCGCAAAAAAACTTATGGGAATAAATAAAAGCAGGCAGATGACTCTGATTATTTTTTTCATGGGGTGTTGATTAGTTTTCATTTCTTATTTCTTTTGAACTCCGAACTGACTCCGGCAGTCAAGCCACCGATTAACAGCCTGTCCGCCTGCGGCGTGAAACGCCGAATGTTGAAGTAGAATCTTGCTTCTAAAATCAAAATTCCACGCCAGAGGCGGGCAGGCGTTAATCGATATTCGATATTCATTTTCATTTCTTCACCACAAACTTTGCACTTCCCGAGCCGCCCGTGCTGCTGCTCACTTAGGCAATATATAATCCATCGGGCCAGGTGGTCACCGAGGTGGTTATTGCAGTTTGCCCATCGGCAAGGCTTTGCTCAAAAACCCGGTTGCCATTTATGCCAAACACCTGAATCACAACCCCCTTGTGATACGCCGTGTTCTCCATTTCAAACCTGAGGCTGCCCGTTGCCGGGTTGGGCGAAATATGGATGGGTATTGTTTTTATAAATGAATAGTACTCCTGTGGTGATGGAACTTCTTCTATCCCCGTAATCACATTACAGCCATTAAGATAAATAGTGTCGGAAACAATGGGATGGTCGCAAAGGCTGTCGTAGACGTGGGCGGTGGTGTCGAAAGCTGCTTGTGATAAATCGGGGTTGAGTTTGTAGAGGAGGATGTCGGAATAGTTGTACTGGTATGTTAATTGATACTTATCATTCATACTTTTTAGTAAAGGATAAAAACCACCAGTAGTGTTTTCATTGGATTGATAATAATATATATGCCCAACAGTATCCATAATCCATTCACCTAATGGATTTGCCCAACCAGAACTTCCGAATTTTGCTGAAGCAAAGTAAGAAGTATCATCTCTAAGTTCAAGTCCCAAAAAGAAATTTTCCGTAACTGATGGGTTTATCGCACTATTTTCAATTCCAAAATAACTAGTTTCTATCCCATTAATATTAAAATTTAACAATAATGAATTATAACTCGCCATTCCAAGTTTAGTATAACTGCCATATCCATGAAAAACGTTTTCATTAAATGAAACGACTCCTCGTGCTTCACCAAGTATTGTATCACTCATTCCATATGGTAAAACCCATTCTTTTTCGAAGCTACTGTCTGACTTAATTATCATCGGTCTTAAATATACCATATTAGGGTTATCTGGATAAGCGGTATAACAATCACCAGTTATAACAACAAAATCATCAAAACTTTGCATTTGATAAGGAAGTGGTTCGTGAATTGTTTCATATAATATGTATGGGTTAAACCATAAAAAGTTCCCATCTTTATCAGAAGATGTTACTGCAACATCGTATTTATCACTATTTGTATATAACCAGGTTAGAGAAATAATATCCCCATTTTCCAAGAATACTGCATCGTGATAATCAATATTCTGATAGTGATTAGAATTCTCAAAATAATTACACCACTTAAGGTTTCCGCATTGATCAAGCAATATCATGATCGCTTTCCCGCTAGTATTACCCATCAGGAGAGTTTCTCCGCTTGAGCTCTGCTTTATTCTACTTATTGATAGCCAAGAGTTTTGAAGAAATATTATTTTATGCCAAAGAACCCGCCCATTTACATCAAGCTTGAAAACATGTATGTTTTCACCTTGAGTTTTAGCGACAAGTAATAAACCTTCATCATAGGAAAGGCATGAGGTAATTCCATAATAATCAAAGTTGTCATCATTAATAATTACCTCCCACCTCTGCTGGTTTACAACCAGCAGAGGCAGAAAGCCCAACATAACAATTATGAAAAATTTATATTTCACTTTTTTAATGCGTAATAAATTTTTCGCTTTCCAACACTTTACCATCAGCCCATAAACGGATAATATATGAACCGCTTTTGTATGTGCGCAGGTCGATTATTTTTTGCCCCCAACTGCCGTGTAATTTCATTACCTCCATATTAAAACCATTTATGGTGAGAATTTCTACAATACCCTCTTTAAAAGCATAGGGCAATTGATACTCTATGGTAATAAACTCCTTTGCAGGATTTGGATAGAGCTTTATATAATCAGAAGACTCCGAAACAAAAGTTCCATAAGAACCCTTTACTTGTAATGATTTAGTTGATACAGTATCAGGAAACAAATAGGGTTCATGGTAAACCAGTTCATTGGTATTGATAAGTATGTTATGGCAATAAGCCTGCAATATATCACTGAGATTAGCAATATCAGAAAAAGCAACGCCCCTCTCAACTTTTATACCTGACTCAACAACACCTTTCATCGTTTTATAATGAATTTTACAGAAGTCACCTTTTTACCATTGTTAAAAGTAGCAAAATAAACACCGGGCTTCCAACTGGTAATGTCAATTCTCTCCAT
>CAYPUP010000345.1:0-2836 GCA_964413795.1 uncultured Ignavibacteriales bacterium | reverse complement strand
ATCACCGGCGGGGAACCATTACTCCAGCCGGAAACGCCACGTTTGGTTTCCAACCTTTTAAATAAAGGGTATGAAGTAATTTTGGAAACCAATGGTAGCCTTGATATAAGCATTATTGATGGAAGGTGTGTAAAAATTGTAGATATAAAATGCCCATCAAGCGCTGAGAGCGATAAAAATGATCTGAATAATCTAAAACGGCTAAGTCCAAAAGACCAGCTTAAGTTTGTGATTGGAGACCGGAAAGATTATGAATATGCCAGAGAAATCCTTAAGTTAAGATCCAAGGGCTTTCCACTCTCCCATATTCTTTTTTCCCCGGTGTCAGGAAAAATTGCCCCTGCCCGACTGGCGCAATGGATACTTGAAGACAACCTCCGGGTCAGGCTTCATCTTCAACTGCATAAAATAATATGGCCGAATATCCTAAGAGGTGTATGACCTTAACCACAATTTATTGAGACCAAACCCGGTTATCGGGGTAAGGCTTGGGAGCAGGTATTTAAAGGTTTTTTGTGTTAATCAAAATATAAAATATTATATATAATTTAAATTATTTAAAATGTTAAACTTAAACCAACACATTATGTTGCAGGGATCTTCGAAAATACGAACAACAGAAAAAAGGCGGTGGTCCTTTCAAGTGGAGGGATTGATTCCACCACCGCGTTCGCCATTGCCAAACATAAGGGTTTTGAAATCTACAGTTTAAGCTTTTTTTATGGACAACGCCACGTCATCGAACTTGAAGCGGCTAAAAAAGTGGCATTTTTTTTTGGCGCCGCCGAGCACCTGGTGCTCAATACAGATCTTCATAAAATAGGCGGTTCAGCCCTTACCGACAATATTGATGTTCCAAAATACAACCGCTTACCTTCGCCGACAAAAAAAATACCGGTAACATATGTTCCAGCAAGAAACACAATCTTTCTGTCCTATGCAATTGCCTGGGCCGAGGTCCTCCAGTCATCTGACATTTATATCGGGGTCAATGCTGTGGATTACAGCGGCTACCCTGACTGCCGTCCCGAATATATCGAAGCGTTTGAGCAGATGGCGGATCTTGGCACCAAAACAGGTGTGGAAGGCATTACAAAAATAAAAATAAGAACTCCGCTTCTTAATATGACTAAAGCCCAGATCATTAGGAAAGGTATAGAATTGGGAGTCGATTACAGCCTGACCCACAGCTGCTATGATCCTTCGCCGGCGCGGCTGGCATGCGGACGGTGCGAAAGCTGCATCTTAAGAAAAAAAGGTTTTAAAGAAGCCGGCGTAAAAGATCCGGCCAGGTATCAGGAGATATGATAAAGGCTGTATCTGACCTGCCTGTGCCCTGGCAGACAGGGCTTCCGGTGTCGGAAGCGACCGCTTTCAAAACCAAGTAAACTACTATCGCCTAAAGGCGATAGCTTGAGGGGTCCAGGATTCGAGGGCTTTTCTCCCAATCCCCGAGGGGGACAATAATTGCGAGAGGTAAACAACCAAATGGAATCTAACGAGAATAATCCCAAAACACCCTTCAAGCCTATTAATACTCCCGAAATGGATGCCCGGTTAACTTCGTTCTTTATCGAAAACCATCTTGATTATTATACGTACCCTGACCATGCCGCCACCCCGGAACAGGTGCGTTTTATGGTCTATCTCAAAGATAATGAACAGTATTATCCCTGCTCAGACCGCATGTTTGAAACGATCATGAGCGCAAAAAAGTCCGCTTTTATGCAAGAAAAATACAATATGGTTCTTCAAAAAGTCTTACGACTTATAAACAGTCAGATAGAAGAAAAGAGGGAAAAGGACTACCTTAAATCCCTGATAAAAATCAAATACAATCATGAAACAAAAGATGAGATAATGATTCCCTCCCGGATCGAAAAGCGCCTCCTCAGGATCTTCCAAAACCATGCCCAGATTGAAGACCCCTGTATTTTAGAAAAAGCCTTGAGCAACCGGCGGACAAGTATGGCTTTGCGTTCAGACGCCTTTAACCAGGCGTTAAACCATTTTGACAGTTCAGATCTTGCTAATCCCCCCGCCACCCTTATAGAATTTAAGGAAATTATTGAGCGCCTTGAACTAAAAAGACTCTTTTGTCTGTCGGTTGAAAACTCTTTATGGAAATCGGATAATGCTGAAAGCTACACCAAAAATGATTACCTTAAGCTTTTTAACCGACAATTTACCGGCAACGGTGTTGAACCGCTATTTCGTTTCCTGGGCGCTCTCGGCAAAGGTAAACCGCTCGGAACCGCTCAGAGCAAAAAGATACTATGACTCGCCGATGAGGCCGGTGAAGTCATGGTAGACCTTGCCATAGTTCAGGTTCTGGCAAAGTTAGGGCATAAAATTATAATCGCTTTCAAGGAGGGGCCCCTTTACACAAAAGTTAACTTCATTGACACTCAGGAAAATGAAATCTTGAGCAGAGAACTTGAAGGGGCATTTGTAATCCCGGAAAAAAGCTTAAGTAAAAACGAACTTATCAAAATTCTAAGGAGCGACCAGCACATCATAACCATATCAGACGGGACGCGCGAAAACCTCAATCTTCTTCTGGCATCTACAACTTTTGCCAGGATTTTCAAAGAAGTAGATGGTGTCATATCAAGAGGGGATGACCAGCGACGGCGATTCTTTGACACCCATTTTCAATTCACCCAGGACATTTTTAATATTTCGGGAGGCGACCGTAATTCTGTTTCAATCTTATACCGGCCGAGACATCCAGCGGTAGTAAAATTTTCTCATGAAGATCTTGAAAAGAAAGCCAAGACAATTATTGATCAGATGGAAGAGGCCAAGCGAAAAGGGATGACCGTGATTTTTTACA
>CAYPUP010000344.1:0-2849 GCA_964413795.1 uncultured Ignavibacteriales bacterium | reverse complement strand
TTATGTTATGCTCATTATGGATGTGATCCCTATTACAATATGGCTGTGGATGAGTTTCTATTTCAGCAAGCCCTTAACAAGCCATCAGCAATCTACCTTCGATTATATACCTGGAGTGAAGGAGCAATTACTTTTGGCTATAATCAGAATGTGGAAAAGGCTGTAAATCATGAAAAACTGGGATCTACCCCATTAATAAGAAGAGTAACCGGGGGGAGAGCTTTATTTCATGATCCATCAGAACTTACTTATTCTATAATTGTCAATACTGAGCATCTTGATAACGATAAAATCACAGGTTCATTAAATCAAACTTCAAAATCGATCTCCGAAGCCCTGATTGGATTCCTAAGCGAGTTAAAATTAACTTCGCATTATGTGCGTCATTCATCGGACTCAAAAAAGGGTCCTAAGTTCTTCCATTCAGCACCCTGTTTTGAGTCCGCCTCAAAGTATGAAGTTGAATCCAATGGAAAAAAGATAATTGCCTCCGCACAGCGCAGGATCGGTAACTCTTTGCTCCAGCATGGCTCAATTAAGATAAATGGTGTGGCCGATCACCCCGCTTTAAAATTAAGTTCAACAGGATTCAGTTCTAATGATATACAATTATTAAGTAGTAGTAATTTCAATGCTTTACAAGAGATTTTTTTCAATAAAATGGCTGAATTTTTCGAATTAAATGTAAACAGGATACAATTTAGTGATTCTGAAACTGAGCTAATCAGGAATTATTCAAAAAATCTCAAAAAAAATTCATATTTCAAGCGGAATATTGTTAAACAATAGTTTCCCATATTAAGTCTATATCTTGATGATGGAAAGGTTTCGTGGGAAAAAAGAGCTTGACTTTCCTTCGTGAGAGTAGCAAATTTTGTCCCTTAAAGAAGTTGTGCCGAAAATTAAGGGCAACGTTGATATGCGAGGTAGAATAAGGTTCTAGGGAAGTTTTTATGCAGTGTCGTTAGCTCTTGTATTCCTTTGACTTGCGTTTTTTTAAAGGACTCAGGAGAAATGTTCTGCATTGTCAATTAACCTGATTAAACTTCTTATGAATTTGAAAATTATTTTTGATATATGTTAGGAGGACAGATCATGCTGGGTCGTTATAAACGGCATTTCCTTGCAATTGGTATTATTTCAGCATTTCTATTTCTTTTAAACGGCGAAATCTTTGCTGCTTCAACAGGAAAAATTTTAGGTACAATTACTGACGATAAAGGTGAACCTGTAATTGGTGCATCAGTTCAGGTAATAGGAACAAACCGCGGTGCTCAAACTGATTTTGATGGAAAATATGTAATTACTCAGTTGGAACCCGGAGTGTATTCTATCAAAATTACACACTTGGAATTTAATACAGTTGAAATTTCTGAGATCCAGGTTAAAGCTGACCTGACTTCAGAAGCAAATCAGAAGCTAACTCCTAAAACAACTGATATTGATAAAGTGATTCAGGTTACCGGTAAGCAGGATCAGTTGAAAGTTTATGAGACGGCCAACCAAACTACAATCACCAGAGAAGAAATTGAAACCGCCCCTGTTACAACCGTTGATGATCTTCTCACGCAGGTTGCTGGTGTTGTCACCAATACACAGGGTGAAGTTTTTATTCGCGGCGGTCGTGCCGGTGAGGTTTCTTACATCGTTGATGGTGTTCCGATCAACGATCCGTTAGGTAGTCTTGGCCAGGCAGGCGCCCAGTTATCTTTAGTATCAGGATCTATTCAGGAAATTCAGATTATTAAGGATGGTTTTGACCCGGAATACGGTGACGCTCTCTCAGGGATTGTAAAAATTACAACTCAGACCGGCTCCAAGGATGTGACCCGGATGAACCTGCAGTTTATAACTGATGACTTTGGAAATCCCAGTCTTAATAAATACTCCCGTAACAATGATTATCTCCGCTTCTCGTTTTCAGGTCCAGATCCGATATTAAAGAGTAAGATATTACCTGCTTTGGGTTTGAACTTTCTTGAGGGTAAAGAATTTACATATTATATTTATGCTGAAGTTGATAAAAGTGATGGTATAAATAAATACAGCGATTATGATACACCAGGTACAGGAGCTGATTATGATGGATTTAAGCTTCTCGGTGTTAATGTTCCGGAAAGACGTCTTAATAGATACCACTGGATGGGTAATTTAAAATTCCGTCCTCAACAGAACCTCAAATTTATTCTTTCTTATAAACTTACACAAACGAGAAATTCTGACTTTTTATGGAGCAATATATATTCAGCTCAGACAGCTCCAATTTATGATTTTAAGCAGCAGTCGCTATCGCTCGAAGTTTCACAGGCCCTGTCCAAAGATATGACTTACGAAGCTATATTTTCGTATTCCAGTACCAGTACCAGTCAGAAGCCGGGAGATCCTGATCATCCCGGGGTTGGTCTTGATCCGGATCAATTTAATTTTGATTATGAATGGGAATCATACGTAGATAGAAATGGAAATGGTATATATGATGCTCCTGAACCATTGATCAATCTTTATCCTGATACTATGGTATATGGAACAGATTTTACCGGGCCGGCACATACTTTTGGTGAATTTAATTATGACCAAAACATCCAGGGAGCTACCACTGAATTATCCGATTTTAGATTTAATGATAACGGTTATATTGATTATCTTGAAGGCGAGCCTTATCTTGATTTAAATGGCAACGGTGTCTGGGATGCAGGTGATTTTCTTAATGATAAAAATGGTAACGGAATTCTTGATGATGACCGTGTAAGTCATATTAATACTCGCGATCCCGAGCCTTATATAGACGGTGACTCAGTCATTGGTGAGCCTTTCACTGATTATAACAATAATGATCTTTATGATGCTGG
>CAYPUP010000343.1:0-2873 GCA_964413795.1 uncultured Ignavibacteriales bacterium | reverse complement strand
CTCAAAATTACCAATATGGCCGGTGATACCTACCATACCCTTTTTTCTGTTAAAGGCTTCATGAAGGAATTCCAATCCTTCTATTGTTACCAGTGGAAAAATCTCGGTTTTGAAATGTTTTTTAAAGCGGATAACATCAATCAAATTTTTTCCGCTGAAAATAAAAAATTCACGGCTGATTTGTTCTCTTTGTACAGGTGTCAGTTTGTCCTTATATACCCAGTTCAGATTTTTTTCAATCTGAATCCGATCTTTTTTAGAAAAATGCCAGGTTAGTTTGCCAATTCCGGTTCCGAATTTTAAAGCCAGCTTGCGGGGAATCAGATTTATAAAGAAAAAGCAAAACCTAACAAGGAGATAAACAAGGCTGCGCTTGATTTTTTTGCCGAGACGCATAATCAGACCAGTTTTGATTTGAGAATATCATGCAGATGTATTACCCCAATCAGCTTGTTGTCCTTATCTACCGTCGGAAGTTGTGTAATCGAGTGCTTTTCCATCATGCCCAAAGCAGCATCCAGTATGGCATCCTGTGAAATAGTTTTTGGATTTTTAATCATAGCATCAGATGCGGTTATTTTGAAGAAATCTTCGTTCTTCTCCAATATACGCCTCAAATCGCCGTCAGTGAAAATGCCGGTACAATGGCCGCTGTCATCAGTCATAAGTACGCAGCCCAGAAGTTTGCTACTCATGATAATCAACATCTCTTTCATTGAGGCGGTAGGTTTTATGAGGGGGAGATTGTCGCCGGTATGATGAAAATCACTGACCCGCTTTAACAGCCGCAATCCGATCGATCCTCCCGGATGAAGCTGGGCAAAATCTTCCTGAGTGAAATTACGATCCATTAATAATGCCACCGCCAGAGCATCACCCATAACCAAAGCGGCGGTCGATGATGAAGTAGGCACCAGATTATTGGGGCAGGCTTCTTTTTCAACCGAGCAATCAAGGACAATATCAGCCCGATCGGCCAGATCGGAGGTCATATTACCGACCAAAGCAATAACCGTCGCCATCAAACGTTTTGCGGTTGTTATTAGTAGTTCCGATTCACCCAGAAGGCCGGATTTTGAAATTGTTAATAATACATCTTCAGCCTGTATCAGGCCAAGATCGCCGTGCATAGCTTCGGCTGGATGCAAAAAGAAAGAGGCAATTCCGGTGGAGTTAAAAGTAGCGGCTATCTTTTTGCCTATCAACCCCGATTTTCCCATTCCGGATACAATTACACGCCCTTTGCAGTTTTTTATCAGCTCAACTGCTTTATTAAACTGTTCATCAAGCCGAAGACCCATCGCAGCGATGGCATCTGATTCTATGCGGAATACTTTGGCGGCATGTTTTTTGTGATCGGTCATATAAGCAGATCCTTTGGATCTTTTTTTATAGCTTCAAAATAACATTCAATTATTTCCCTGACTGCTCCCTGCCCCCCTTTGGCAATGCTGACATAATCGACCTCTTCGATCAGTTCAGGGGCGGAATCGGCCACAGCAATTGAGAGTCCCGCTTTTTTTGCGAGACTTATATCCAGGATTTCGTTGCCGACAAAAGCAATATCTTTAAAATTGATTTTTAGTTTTTTCAACAAGGGCGTGATCTGCGAAACTTTGTTTTTCATCTCCTGTAAAACATGTTTAACGCCAAGATCTTTCATACGGGTATCGGTTGCAGGGGAATACCGGCCAGAGACAATGGCAATTTCCAATCCGGCTCTCATGGCTAATACGATATACAAGCCATCGGAGATGTTAAACTTTTTCATCTCAAATCCATCGGAACCAAAAAAGATGCTGTCATCGGTAAGCACTCCATCAACATCAAGGGCCAGCAACCTTGTTGCTTTTATTTTTTCCAGAAATTGTCTACGGTTCAGTTTTGGCATATAGAATTCAGTTACTTTCTTTTATCTGTATTATAGCTTCAAGAAGTTCATCCATTTTATCAAGGAGGAGCATAGCGCCGGCATCGGAGAGGGCTTTACTCGGTTCTGGATGCGTTTCAACAAAAAGGCCATTGATACCTATTGCCATCGCCGCTTTGGCCATCGGGATAACATATTCCGGCTGTCCGGTCGATTTATCCCCGGCTCCGCTTGGCTTTTGCAGGGAATGAGTGGCATCAAAAACGGTTAATCCATACTGCTTCATTATTAATAAAGATCTGAAATCGACCACGAGATTGTTGTACCCGAAAGTTGTTCCCCGTTCGGTGAGCATCAGTCTTTTGTTGTCAGCTTTAGCTGCGGCATGCTGCATATCTTCGGGGGACATAAACTGCCCCTTTTTGATATTGAGCCATTTGCCGGTTGAGGCGGCTTTAATGATCAAGTCGGTCTGACGGCAGAGAAAAGCCGGAATCTGTAACACATCGGCTACTTCTGCAACAGCATCAACTTCGCCAGTCTCATGAACGTCGGTTAGGATGGGGATATTATATTCAGATCTTATCTTCTGCAATATTTTCAAGCCTTCATCAAAACCGGGGCCGGTGAAAGAGTTGATCGAAGTCCGGTTGGCTTTTTTGATGGATGCTTTGAAAATGTAGGGGAGGCCGTACTTCTCAGCCAGCAAAGAGACATGCTCGGCGACTCGGGAGCAAAGTTCATGTGATTCAATCACACAGGGACCGGCAATCAGGAAAAATTGTCCCTCGGATATTCTATTAAGAGTTTCATTAATCATGGGCGGAATATAAATTATTACCGGGAAAAGGAAAGAGATAAATTATTGCAGTTTGTTGTTAGTAGCCCTCTGCTTGGGGTGTGTTGAAAAAGTCATATATTTTATGAGAGTATCTCTCAGTATTTTATTCGGGCGACACAAGGCCGCCCTCTACGCGGGTTTACAAAGTTACCACGTAGCGAT
>CAYPUP010000342.1:0-2917 GCA_964413795.1 uncultured Ignavibacteriales bacterium | reverse complement strand
TCCCTTTGTTTCGAACAGAAATGCGGGATCATATAATGCCATTCGCGACACCCTCAGTTTGGTATACACCTATACTTCACCTGATAATGGGATCATAAGAAAAAGATATACCTTCTACCCAAACCAATATCACTTTGACATGGTGGTTGAACTTGAAAATCGGGATAAGCTCGGTTTCGAACGCCAATATACTATGATGTGGAACACCCCTCTCGAAGTTACCGAACCGCAACAAGACAAAGATTATCAGGCGATGCAGGCGGTGGTAATGTTTGGCGGTTCAAGAGAAACTCTCGATGATTTCGAAGGGGATAAATTACGCCAGACGATAGAAGGCTTTACATCATGGGCTGGAGTAAGATCGAAATATTTTACCGCCATCCTGATTCCCTGTGACCGTGAGGCAAGCGGGGCAATCGCATTAGGGGAGAAGAAAAAAATATCAACCCCCATTGGAAATATTGAACAGCATCATATTACCACCGGATTGACGATGCCCTTTGCCAATGTTCCAACTATAACGGATAGCTTCACCGTTTATGTAGGGCCGATGGATTATTTATTAATGTCCAGTTATGATGTCGATCTTGAGGCTATGCTTAATATTGGTACTATGCCTTTTTTTGGTATGATATTGAAGCCATTTGCCATTGCCATAATTTGGTTATTACCAAAGATGTACAACTTCCTTCCCAACTATGGTGTGGTAATAATTCTTTTTGCGTTGTTGGTAAAATTAATCACCCTTCCGCTCTCGATGCGCCAGTTTAAATCGATGCAGGCTATGAAAGATTTAGCTCCTAAAACGGAGGAGCTCAAGAAAAAATATAAAAATGATCCCCAGGGGCTTCAACGCGAAACGATGAAGCTATATAAAACTCAGGGGGTTAATCCAATGTCGGGCTGTCTGGTTATGCTGCCGCAAATGCCGTTGATGATTGCCATGTTCAGGGTTTTCCAGGAAACCATCCTGCTCCGAGCAGCTCCTTTTGTAGGTTTTATTGATGATCTCTCACGCGGAGCATCTGGTTTTACTGATCCATATATTATTTTAGTGGTTTTGATGATTGGTACTCAGTTTATTTCATCTAAACTGACGATGGCCTCTGGGCAGCAGCAACAAAAAGCATTTATTTATATACTTCCGCTCTTTATGGGCTTCCTGTTTTACAGCCTGCCCTCAGGTTTGATCCTATATTGGACTGTTTTCTCATTAATGTCCCTGCTGGATTGGTTCCTTTTTAAACGGAATAAGTTAAAAAATACTGAAGTTAAGACTGTTTAATTCTGTTTATAATACTTGGAGCACCGATGGTGCCTACTCAATTAAATAATGAGACAATTGTTGCTATTATCACGCCACCCGGAGAGGGTGGCATTGCAGCAATTCGTCTGGCTGGCCCTGATTGCAAAAAAATCATCAAAAAGCATTTTAAATCGTTTTCTAAAAAGGGTCTTAATCCCTTTATGCTCCGATATGGCAGATTTTCTAATAAATCCGGCTCGCCAGTTGATGAAGTTATGGTGGTTTATATGCCACAAGGAAAATCATACACCGGTGAAGAGCAGATTGAGATCTTTTGTCATGGGGGAAGACTGGTTGTGAAGCAAATATTAGATGAATTATTGAACTCAGGAGCACGATCTGCCGAACCGGGAGAATTTACCAAGCTTGCTTTTCTGGCTGGGAAGATGGATTTAGCCCAGGCTGAAGCTGTAGCCGGAATTATTTCGGCTAATACGGAATATTCTCATAAAGTGGCATCAGAGCAACTTACGGGAGCATACTCCAAACTGATTTTATCAATCAGAAATGAAATAATAACAATTCTTGCTGAAGTTGAAGCATCCATTGATTTTCCCGAAGAAGAAATTGACCCTGCCACCTACACCAGAATTATAAAATCACTGAGTGAAATGATTATTTCCATTGATAGCTTGTTAAAAACATATAATAGTGGCAGGATTATTAAAGAGGGCTACAAGATAGCCATTGCTGGAAGGCCAAATGCGGGCAAATCATCCCTTTTTAATCTTCTATTACAGCAGCAAAGAGCTTTAGTCACACCAATCGCCGGTACAACCCGTGATTTTCTTTCAGAATGGATAGATATCGGGGGAGTGGCAGTAAATATTATTGATACCGCCGGCCTGCGTCAAACAGAATCTAATATTGAGAAAGCAGGGCAGGAGAAAACAAATAAAATCCTTAAAGAATCTGATTTGATTGTATGGTTGTTTGATTTATCTAATCAAAATTGGAGAAAACAATTAGAGGATGATATAAAAAAATTACCAAATAAAATTAGTTCACACCTCTTACTTGTGGGTAACAAAATAGATTTGCTTAAAAAACCAATTATATCTAAACAAATTTTAGAGCAAATTAAAATTGGAGGAAAATATCATCTTATTGATATAAAACAGATTATGCTTGTTTCTTGTAAGACAAATAAAGGTCTTACTGACTTTAAGAAAAAGTTGTCCTCTAATATTAATCTAAATTTAACAGACATGACTTCAGGATTGGTGGTTACTTCAGCCAGGCATCAGCAGAAATTGAAATCATCTCTGAAATATTTGAAAACCGCCAGGAAGCAATTATCTACATCTGAGACACCGGAATTGATTGCCTTTACATTAAATCAGGCAATTAATCAAATTGATGAAATCACAGGTAAGATATACAATGAGGAGATCCTGGGGAAGATCTTCTCAACTTTCTGCCTCGGCAAGTAGGAGGCATTGCCTAATTTATTATTATTTTCATTGTTATTATTAATGTTGGAAAATTAAATCGTATATACTATATAACAAATCTAATAAAACACGCAATGCGTGTTTCATGTGAAACACAGGCTGAACCTGTTTTATTGATTATTGGGAATTTTTTGCAATTTGATTCAAAAAGATTTCG
>CAYPUP010000341.1:0-2934 GCA_964413795.1 uncultured Ignavibacteriales bacterium | reverse complement strand
ACAACTATTAGTTGTCGGTTTAAAATTATTTAAATTTGTTATGTTGTCGTTAGTAGTCCGTCAAAGCGGATTCGACCTGCAAACTTACTAAAATATTATTTCCCCATACCGGGCATGGAGATCTTTTTGTAACCAGCCGGGATTTCATAGATTCCGGCCGGCGGGGTAGCCTCTTTGTATTCCAAAAGTTCGTTCGATGAGGTTGTTTTACTCCCCATCATATCGATTTCTCCCTCAGAGAGGACAGTAATCCCTTTTATTTTATTAAACTCCGAGACAAGATCTTCAAATCCGGGCATTGAAGCCATCATGGCATTGGTAGCGAGATAGTATAAATCATAGTCGATATCAATATCCTGAGTTGCCCAAATATTTGATTTGGTTCCCATCATACCCATCTTAATTTCCAAAATATATTTTTTAGTATTCCAGTCTTTGATCTTTTTAGTCTCTTCTGTAGTAGTAACAGTGATATCCATCTGCCCCATCATCTGCTCAGCCATCTTTTTGGCTTCTTCAGCCTCTTCTGAGCTATCAGTTGCTTCAGCAAAGAGCTTATCAAAATCAAGGGGGATCTCGGCATAAGAGCTGTCATTGTGGTTTATGCTGATGCCAATGCCTTCATCAACTTTGATCAAGAAGGCATAATCCCCTGGCAGGATAGCATAGGCTCTGTTTTTGGTGACCCAGGTTTCGGTGGTGTCATATCTTTCGGGGGTAGAGTTCCCCATCATCTCCATTGCTCCGGTGTAGGTTTGTTGTTTGAAATATGAGTCTGCCGAAGCTGTAACCGCAAAGGCAACGATTAACAGACAGGCCAAACTACACATTACCGAAGTGAATTTTCCGAATTTCATTATAAACTCCTGTAGTTAAAAGAATTATTTTTCAGAATAAACTATATTGATTGAAAAAAAACAATTGAAAGGTGAATAGATATTAAAATTATTTTGCGTTATATTCGTAAGGATTTCCAGAGCATTTTCAGCATCATTTTCAAGAACCATTAATTTCGCCCCTCCGGTGGCCTGTAAATAGGAAAACCAGCTCCGCCGTAATCATCCCCTGAAACAAAAGCGCTGATTCCATTGGCTTCTAATGTTCCAACGGTCGATTCCGCTTCATGCCTGTATTGATAAGTTTTAATACAAATTATGTCAGACATTTTATATATCCCTATTTGAAAATTCTATTTTCAATAAAACTTTCTAAATATTTTATAATTCAATTATTGTTGCCATCTATATTTTTTTTCTCTTTTATAATTATACATTAGACCGGAAGTTATCCATGTTTTTTATTATACAGAAGATAATCGAAATTATTGAGGATGATATTGGAATATTTTAATAATTTCTGGGCCGCAGCAGTCGATATTGCATGGGGATTACCCCTGGTATTTATTCTGGTGGGAGCCGGAATATATTTTACTATCGCATGTCGTTTTCTGCCATTTAGAGGACTCAAACATGCCTTTGATATTCTCAGAGGGAAATATGATAAGGAAGATGACCCCGGTGAAATAAGCCATTTTCAGGCACTCAGTTCAGCCCTTTCAGCTACAATCGGAATGGGGAATATTGCCGGGGTGGCTATTGCCATTTCGGTCGGTGGTCCGGGGTCTATTTTCTGGATGTGGATTGCCGGATTAGTCGGAATGTCGACCAAATTTTTTACCTGCACCCTGGCAACGATGTATCGCAAAAAAGATGAGAACGGCATCGATCAGGGGGGACCGATGTATTATCTCGAAGTCGGCCTTGGGAAATATTTTAAACCTCTGGCAATTATGTTTTCCATCTGTGGTATGATCGGTTGTCTCTCATTATTTCAGGTTAACCAGATTTCTGGCTTATTAAATGCTGATTATGGTTTTAATCGAGTAGCAACCGGTACCGTTTGTATGGTTCTGGTCGGGATTGTCATTTTAGGCGGGATTACCAGAGTAGGGGTCGTGGCAGCAAAAGTTGTTCCGGCTATGTGCATATTATACATTGTATCAGCTCTGATTATTATCTTTGCCAATATTTCAAGTGTTCCATCGATTATTATGATGATTTTCAGAAATGCATTCGGGGGAGAGGCCATTATCGGCGGGGGGATGGGTATTGCATTTGCAGAGGTTATAAAAACCGGAATCCGAAGAGCTGCTTTTTCAAACGAAGCCGGAGTGGGAACCGCCCCTATGGCGCATGGGGCAGCCAAAACCAAAGAGCCGATCCGTGAAGGTTTGATAGCGATGTTGGGTCCATTTATTGATACAAATATTGTTTGTACTCTAACAGCATTAGTGATTCTCAGCAGCGGAGTTCTTAAAGGGGAGCTAAACAGCGATTCTGAAGCAGTTATTATCACGGCTGAGGCTTATACGGCGGTGATGGGGAGCCTGGGGCGTTATATTCTCACATTGGTTATAATTCTTTTCTCGGTTTCAACTATGATATCGTATTCTTATTACAGCCTTAAGTGCGCCCGTTATCTGTTTGGTATTAGAATCGGAGACAAATATGTTTATATATATTTATTGAGTTTGCCGTTAGCGGCCTGGATGGGTCAGGATACGGTTGTAAATATTATTGATACCTGTTTTGCGTTAATGGCTATTCCTACATTGGCGGGGGCGCTAATGCTGTCACCCAAAGTAGTTGCGGCTATCAAAGATTATTATAAGCGGATGAATTTGTAGTAGGTCGAAACCCTTGTGGTTTCGACAATATACTTATGACAAAGAAGTAATAGATTGATATTATTATGAAAAATAAAATTATTATATTTTGTATCTTGTTTGGCTGCATAATAAATCTTGGTTGCCCTGATAGATATTATCCAAACCCGCTTCGTTTCCAACAAAATTATGGCAAAGATAAACTAAGATTAACAATTATGAATAATGAAATTGATTTAAGGTTGAAAGGTAGTGGTTATCTTACTTAT
>CAYPUP010000340.1:0-2948 GCA_964413795.1 uncultured Ignavibacteriales bacterium | reverse complement strand
CTTATTATACCTCGGTGGGTCATACCAGTGGCTTTTGGCCGCCTTATGGAGGAGTGAGCGGTATTTTACTAAATGCCACTCCCGGCGGTGGTGCGCCATTTATCGGTCCTGCCCCAACCGGGATTATTATGGGGGGAGTTCCAGGTGCTACCTGGCTTGATTTTCCGTTTATCGATGTTGATGCCAATCCCGGCTTACCTTTGCCGCAGGTTGGTACCTCGCATATTGCCTGGGTAGAATATTTAGAGGGTGGTGACGGCGACCCCAACGGCGACGGCAACATGTTTAATGATCCGGCGGATTTGTTTAATATCTGGTACACCTATTCTCATGATCCGGGAGCAGGGACGCCATTTAGTTTCCCTGGATTCTTACCTCCGATCCCTCTTACCCCATTTCCAATGAAGGCTTTTTCACCGACTCATCAAATGGCTCGTCCAGCGGTAGAAGTCTGCGGTCCAACTGGAACAGCCGGTCCTATTCTGCCTGGTGGAGTATGGGTAGCATGGATGGATATGGGAGCAATCTGGCTTGATGCCGATCCCGCTCCGGCTCTTGGAGTTCCCCCGGCATTTGGAGCTCTTACCGGTGGAGCTGGTCCTCTTCCATTACCTTTTCCCTTCATGCCTATTCCCGGATTTGTAAACCTTGGTTTCCCTGTTGCAGCCTCAAGCAGCGTTGCTTTGGCTCATAACAACAGCCCTCTATGTCCGGGAGCATTGCATATTGTTTGGGCGGATATGTCCCTGGGTGATGCTGATATCTGGATGGCTACAAGTTTTGATGGCGGCCTTACCTGGCCGGTTCCTCCGGTTCGGGTCAATCAGGATCCTATCGGAATTGGTAGTGACCAGTGGTCTCCTGCTATCAGTGTTGATAATATTACAGGGACTATTATTATTACTTATTATGACAGCCGTCGGGGACCTACTTTTGCCAATGAAACCTGGGCTTCTGTTTCCAAGGATTGCGGCGTAACATGGACTGATGGACTCGTTTCTGATGCCGGTCCTCTGCCTGCAATTACAACTTTGCCTCTCGGTATATTTGGCGAGAGGAATCTCGGCAATTACCAGGGATCAGATTTTCAGGCCATGAGCGGTTTTGGATTTTCCTGGAACGACGGCCGTAACGGTACTGATCAGGATGTCTTCTTTGAATTTATGATTGATCCGGATATCGATGGCGATCTTTATCCTGCCAGTGTCGATTGTAATGATACTGACCCGACTATATATCCCGGCGCTCCGGAAATACCCGATGACGGTATCGATCAGGATTGCAACAGCTTTGATGCGGTTACCTGCTATGTTGATAATGACAATGATAACTGGGGTTCTGCCACATCTATAATCTGTCCAACCGGAACCTGCGGATCTTGTGGTTATGCCAGTGTAAGCGGCGACTGTGATGACAATAATCCGACAATAAATCCAGGCGCTCCGGAAATACCTGATAATGGTATCGATGAAAATTGTAATGGTTTCGATGCGGTTACTTGTTATTATGATGTTGATAATGATACCTATGGCGATCTTACCAGTTTCGTGATTTGCCCAACCGGTAATTGCGGATCATGCGGCTATGTTACAAATAATTTAGATTGCGATGATAACGACGCTAATATTCATCCCGGGGCTGCGGAAATACCCGATGATGGTATAGATCAGGATTGCAATGGTTATGATGCTGTTACCTGTTATACTGATGCCGATGCCGACAATTACGGTAATCCTGCAAGTCCGATTATTTGTCCCCTGGGATCATGCAGTTCATGTCCCGGTATTGTCTCCGATAATACTGATTGTAATGACGCCAATTCGGGTATCCATCCGGGAGCATTTGATATTCCCAACAATGGTATCGATGAAGACTGTGACGGCGCTGATGCCACATCATGCTGCAACCATGACGGTATCAGAGGCGATGCTAATATGGATAATGCCATACTTGTCGATGATATTGTTATGCTGGTAAACTACTTATTCAAAGGGGGTGCGGCTCCTGCTTGTTATGAAGAAGGGGATGCCAATGGCGATGGCAGTTTATTAGTCGATGATATTGTTTTGCTGGTCAATTACTTGTTCAAAGGCGGTGTAGCACCAAACCCATGCTGACCCTTTGAAATATTGGAATTAAAAACAGCCATCTTCCTGAGAGGATGGCTGTTTTTTTAAATTCACTAATTTTAAATTTAGTCCAATCATTTCTACCAGTTAGGCTTAAAATACTGCAAATTTTAGGCTTGTAATGAATTCTCATTTCAACTATTTATATATTATATATTATAGAGAAAAGTAAATTCGATGAACAATAGCGTCAATCAAGAACTCTCAGATAAGAATTATAACTCAATCAATACTCTTCCATTTTTTTTAACAGGACTTCTATTACTTATAGGAGCATTTTTACCATCATACTCCGTCTGGGGTTTTAATATTTGGGGAGAATACAATCATCCTTCCACTTCTTTGATCATTATTCTCAGTTTGATTGTTACTCTTATGTTTGGGTATAAACCGATTCAAAATAATGTTAATAATTTAATTGACAGTCTCATTAACTTTTTTGACAAGATCCACAAAGTTATTGTTTCCCTAATTGTTTCTACCGGCATTCTGTGGCTCTTTATAGCTCTCCGTTCGAAGGCGTTGATTTATGGAGACGGTTATAGCATGGTTGATTCTTTCACAGCCGCAACTGGGACTGAATTGGTCGGACAGGAGATGCTGCAGTTTCTCTCAATTTATTCTTACCGTTGGTTATCGGGCATTATAATGAATAATTTTAACACTACTCCTGAATTATCAATAGGGATCATTAATGCTATCGGCGGGTTGATTGGTTTTTGGGGTGTTTATTTTTTATCAAAAAGATTAACAGATAACAAAACATCAAAATTAATTTTATTTTTTATTTTATTAAGCAGTGGCGCCAGCCTTTTATTT
>CAYPUP010000339.1:0-2948 GCA_964413795.1 uncultured Ignavibacteriales bacterium | reverse complement strand
TCAACATGGTTTCATGGCGGCGGCTGTTTCTACATACTCGCCCCACTCTTCTCTGAGAACATCGCACATCTCCCCGACCGATGCATATACTTTACAACATTCAAAAAGAGCCTCAAAAGTGTTTTGTTTGGTTTTAGCTGCTTCACGAAGTTTTGCGAGGGTTGCCTGAACAGCGCCATTGTCACGTTCCGCTTTTATTTTCTTTACGAAGGCAACCTGATCACGCTCGGCATAACGGTCGATCTTGAGGACAGGAATATCAATTTTTTCATCTTCCATAACAAATTCATTTACCCCGACAATAATCCGGTCCTTTTTTTCCAGCTCCAATTGATGCCGGTAGGCTGCCCGGGCAATCTCCTGCTGGAAAAAGCCATCTTCGATACACTGCAGAACCCCGCCGCGGCTTTCTATTTCCTCAAAATATTTTTCTGCTTCCGCTTCCATCTTGTCGGTCAATGCTTCAACAAAATATGAACCGGCCAATGGATCAGGGGTATTAGCCACTCCGGTTTCATAAGCAATTATTTGCTGGGTGCGAAGAGCAATAGTCACTGCTTTTTCTGATGGCAAAGCCAGTGTTTCATCCATCGAATTGGTATGTAATGACTGCGTTCCGCCCAATACGCCGCTTAAGGCTTGAAGAGCAACGCGGATAATATTATTTTCAGGCTGCTGGGCCGTCAAGGAACAGCCGGCCGTCTGGGTATGGAAGCGGCACAGCCAGGACTTGGGATCTTTGGCTTTATATTTATAGCGCATCCTTTTGGCATAAATCCTCCGAGCCGCGCGGTATTTGCAAATCTCTTCAAAGAAATCACTATGCGCATTAAAGAAATATGACAAGCGAGGGGCAAATTCATCGACATCCTGTCCATCTTCAATTGCTGATTCGATATACTGGAAACCATCTGCTAAAGTAAAGGCTAATTCCTGAACAGCAGTAGCACCAGCTTCGCGGATATGATAACCGGATACAGAAATAGTATTCCACTGCGGGACATGTTTCGTGCAGTAATCCATCATGTCGGTAATCAATCTTATAGATGGACGCGGGGGATATATAAATTCTTTCTGAGCAATATATTCTTTTAGAATGTCATTTTGCAGAGTCCCGCGTACTTTATCAAAGGGAACTCCCTGTTTTTCGGCAACAGCGAGATACATGGCTAATAGAATTGATGCTGGTGAGTTGATGGTCATCGAAGTAGAGACTTTATCCAGATCAATACCGTCAAAAATAATTTCCATATCGGCTAACGTATCGACGGCCACACCACATTTGCCAACTTCGCCTAAAGACCTGATATGATCACTGTCATAACCCATCAGGGTTGGCAGATCAAAGGCTGTGGATAGACCGCCTCCGCCCTGCTTTAGAATATAATGAAAGCGTTCGTTGGTCTGTCGTGGTGTTCCCATTCCGGCAAACTGGCGCATAGTCCAGAGGCGGGAACGGTACATAGTGTGATGGACGCCGCGCGTATAAGGAAATTCACCGGGGAAATTTATATTTTTTTCAAAGTGATCATCAGCATCAGCCCCTTTGATCGAATCAGGAGTGTAGAGGTCATCTATATCAACCGAGGAAACAGTAAAAAAGCGGGGCATAGATTTTCTATTCTTGAACTTCTCCGCTGTTTTACGCCACTTGGTTTTATCATCTTTTAGCTTATCCAGAAATTTCTTACTAAACATCGTATTCTCCATATCATTGTTAACTGCCTAAGATAAGCAACCTTACGCAGAAACGCAAGCCACTTGGAAAAGGTATTTTTTCACAATTTTAGAAATTATTTAGCTCTCTGAAGCTGTTTTCAGTTAATTTGTACAGAATATGGATGCAGTATTTATTTAGTTACAGAAAATTTCCTGTATAGTTGTTCCCCAATGCTATAAGGATCAGATTTACCACTAAATATTTCATCGATTATTGTTTTGAATTCCGGGTTGTTTTTTAGTTTTTCAACAAAATCCCTATGAAAACGGAACTGAAGAACATTCATAATTTGTTTTTGAATCTGATTTCTTCGATGAGTTTCAAATTCACCGTTTGCTTTGACAAAATCGACATAAGCAAATATTTTCGCCATTAACTTACTGATATTTTTACCATTAACAGCTTCAGTAGGAATTACCGGAATTTTCCAGTCTGTTTCTACCTTTTTTCGATGCTCCATCGCCTGGCGTAGTTCGGAAACTATCCTCTCTGATCCCGGACGATCGGCCTTGTTGACGCAAAAGATATTGGCAATTTCCATCAAGCCGGCTTTCATCGTCTGTACCGCATCCCCTGATTCAGGAACCATCGCTACCACCACCACATCGCAGTTATCGACAATATCAAGCTCCACCTGCCCCACCCCAACCGTTTCAATCAGAGTAATATCAAAACCAAAAGCATCATAGATGACAGTGACATTATTGGTTGCCGCCGTTAAGCCGCCCGATGCTCCCCTTGTGGCCATTGATCTGAAATAGACTCTATCCTCACCGGAAAATTCATTCATCCTCACCCGGTCGCCTAACAAGGCTCCCCCTGTAAACGGCGAGGTCGGATCAACGGCAATCACCCCAATTTTTTTATCAAGTTTGAGAAATTCGGTGATAAGACAATTTACAAGGGTTGACTTCCCCGCACCGGGGGGACCGGTGATGCCTATCCGGAGTGATTTACCGACTGATTTATACATTTTAGCCAGCAAATCACGATAGCCATCAGAGCGATTTTCCACAAAAGAGACAATCCGTGATAACGCTCTGACTTCACCTTTATAAAATCTTTTTAATATATCCATCTCAATATTTAATCTGTACCCCACCTAACAGGTGGGTATTAAAAGAGCCCACCCGATGGGTAGAACACAATTTTTGTAACAGCAGATGTGGACATCTGCCAGCCACAAGAATTTTTAAAAATAATATCCACACTCTAATCCTATTTAAAT
>CAYPUP010000338.1:0-2954 GCA_964413795.1 uncultured Ignavibacteriales bacterium | reverse complement strand
ATATTCGGTATAAAATACTAAAACTTAATATGTTATAACCTACAAACTGCCACCCGAATGACCCCTTTCACTAATAGTTAAGCTGTTGCAAGGTATTTCGTTAAATATATGCTTCAAGTTTTCAATTAAAAGAATATCCTGGTGGGTTTGGTATGTATAATAACTAAATTGATGTTAATGATGTTTTTATTGATAGGGATAAGAGAATAGATTATTGTTGTGTATGTCGAAATCGGATAATGAAATAAAGTATATTGCCCGCAACCGGAAAGCGCGCCATGATTACGAAATCAAAAGTAAAATGGAAGCGGGAATAGAGCTATTGGGAAGCGAGGTGAAATCGCTCAGGGAAGGAAAAGTAAATCTGTCTGACTCTTATGCTTTGATTGAGAATGGCGAAGTTTATCTCAAAAAACTCCATATAACCCCATATAAACAGGCTCAGGATGCACTGGATCCTTTGAGAACCAGACGCTTGCTCCTTCATAAGAGGGAAATTAGAAAGCTTTTTATTCAGACCGAACAAAGGGGTGCTACCCTGATTCCTCTTTCACTTTATTTCAAACAGAATCTGGTTAAAGTTGAGTTGGCAGTGGCTGTAGGCCGTAAGAAGTATGACAAGCGCCAATCGATTGAGAAAGCAGATGTCGAGCGGAAACTCAGAAGGACAATTCGCAGGGATTTATAAAATGCTTATCAGAAAATTATCCATATTTTTATCCATCATCCTCTGTTTTACGGCTTTATCCGTGACGGCAAAAACTATTGATGTCTCGGTTTCAGGGGGGACAGAAAAAATCAATTATTACGAGAAAGATGATGTTGTTTATTTTTCATTTTCACAATTCGTGGAATTATTTGGGGGTATGCTCGACTGGGAGATCATAGGCCATAAAATCGCCTATAAAAATGAGACAATCCGCTTGGGCTTTCTTCTAAACTCATCTTTTTTTGAGTATAACGATAGTGTATACAATATGATCTATCCGGCAGAGATGAACGAGGGCCAATTGTATTTACCGATCGAAACAGCCCTGCCTTTTATTGATCGGATTTACTTCCAGAAAATTACCTGGGATAAAAAATCAAAAAAACTCAACGTTGATTCGGAATATTTTAATATAAATGATCTCAGCATTTCACCCAAGGCTAACGGGCTTTTAATAGAATTGTTTTTGTCAAGGGCACTGGCCTATGAAGTTTTTGTCACTGAAGGGAACTGGATAAATATTTCTGTCAGGGATGGAAAGCTTAACAGCTCTCGGATTTTATCCCGACGAGATCATAGATACATGTATGATCTCAAAGCCCATCAGGTAGCCGGAGCGGCTCAGATATCAATACGGTTAAAACGAACGGTTGAAAACTGGCATCATAAAATTCAATACGATCCAACCCGAATTCAGATATCAATTGCAGATGCAGGATTTGAAATTGAACCCGCTGATTCGCATAATAATATCGGACCTGATGACCGAATCGATGTCATCGTGATTGATCCGGGTCATGGGGGTAAGCAGTATGGCGCTATTGGCAGAGACGGTACAAGAGAGAAGGATGTGGTTCTTGAGATAGGAAAAAGGTTAGCCAAGCTGATACGCAAAGACAAGCAGTTTAAGGTTATTATGACTCGCGACCACGATGAAACAGTTACGCTTGAACAGAGGGCAAAAATAGCCAATGAGGCAGGAGCTGATCTTTTTATCTCTATTCATGCTAACTCAAATGTCAAACAGCAGGTAAGAGGCTGGAATGTATTTTATTTGGCGCCGGCCAGAAATGATTCAGCCCGAGGTGTAGCCCAGTTTGAAAACAGTTCTTTTTTAAGAGATCAGGAGGTATCAGATGAAAACGATAACAACGATACTGATGATCTTTATAACGATCCGGTCTTGTCAATTCTCAACGAAATGATTATGACCGAATTCCAGGCTGAATCTCAGGATTTTGCTAAAATGGTTGATAAAGAATTTCGGCGGTCTTTGCAGACTCCAGCCAGGGGAGTGGATATGGCCGGCTTTTTTGTATTAAATAAAGTATTCACTCCGTCGGTTCTGGTTGAATGTGCTTTTATTTCCAATAAAACCGAAGAGAAGCTTTTAAAAAGCAAAGATTATCAGGAAGATGTTGCCGAGTCGATTTATAAGGCAATTATGCGCTTCAAAGAAAAGTATGATCAATAAATATTTCTTTAATACTTATTATTTTTGGTGATTATCAATTTATTCTTTTGTAAATATCAATTATGAAAATGAACTCACCCATAGGATTGTTTGACTCAGGAGTCGGCGGATTAACAGTTTTTAAGGAAATTGTCCGTCTCCTGCCGAGTGAAGATGTTGTTTATTTTGGTGATGTCGGTCGTTATCCCTACGGTGGCCGCTCCAAGGAAATCATTACCAAATTTACTCGGCAGGATATAGCCTTTCTTTTGGAGCATGATGTCAAATTTATAATCTGTGCCTGCAATTCTGCTTCTTCGGTTGCTCTTGAGGAAGTTATTGATGACTATGAGGTCGAATTGATAGGGGTTATCGAGCCGGGAGCAATTGCTGCGGTGAACAGAACCAAAAACGGACGGATCGGTATTATCGGAACTCACGCTACTATCGGATCAAATGCTTATGCCAAAGTTATTCATTCTCTGGATGCGGAAATGAAAGTATTTTCACTGGCCTGCCCTTTATTTGTTCCGCTGGCGGAAGAGGGTTATATTGAAAAAGAGGCGACTTATTTGATCGCCAGAGATTATCTTCAGACCATGCATGATGTTGGAATTGATACGCTTGTAATGGGTTGCACTCATTATCCTTTACTGAAAAATATTATATCAAAAGTTATGGGAGATAAGGTAATACTGATTGACAGCGGGGAAGAGACAGCGAGAGAAGTACATAAAAAACTCGTCAAAGCAAATCTAATTAATGCAAAAACTAACGAAATTCCGCCCCCCG
>CAYPUP010000337.1:0-2957 GCA_964413795.1 uncultured Ignavibacteriales bacterium | reverse complement strand
GTCCTTTTTTGCATCAGATTTATATTTTTCATTGCGATAATCAGTAATATAAAAGCCGTTACCTTTAAATAAAAACCCTGCTCCACCAGTAATAACCCTTTCAACCCGACCATCGCATTCAGGACAAAATGTAATGGGCGAGGCGGTAATGCTCTGGAATTCTTCAAATTCATGACTGCATTTAGTGCATCGATATAAATAAGTCGGCATCAGTTTACCTTTTAATTCAGACTTTTTAAGCCTTTAATTAACAAATCAGAACCATTTTCCAAACTCTTTTTGCTTCCGGCGAAGGATAATCTCAAAAATCCGAAAGCTCCGAAATATTCTCCCGGAACGACAGCCACCCCGAATTGTTCCAGCAAAAACAGAGCTAAATCTTCCGAGGTCAATATTCTCGTTTTATCGCAGGTCTTCCCTAAATATTCAGTTACATCTATAAAGAAATAAAAAGCTCCCCGTGGTTCAAAGAATTTTAATCCAGCAATAGATTGAAGTTTCTTCGTTACTAAATTTCTTTTCTCAATTAATTCCGGCACGAAAATATCAGTAAGTTCTTTCCCAGACTCAATTGCTGTGACTGAGGCAAACTGGGAAATAGAGCTGGCATTGTTGGTGATATGCGATTGAACTAACGAAGCTTTTTTAATCAATTCCAGTGGTCCGAGACAGTAACCTAATCTCCAGCCGGTCATGGCAAAGCTTTTCGAGACACCACTTACAAAAACAGAGTAACCTGACATATCCGGAAAAATACTGAGAGGGTTGATATATTTGAAAGGGGGGAAAACCAAGGACTCATAGATTTCATCAAAAATCAGTATTAGACTGTTATCACTTGCTATTTTTCTAATAGAATCGAAAGTAGCTTCATCATATATAGCACCCGTGGGATTGTTAGGGGAATTGATAATAATTGCTCTGGTCTTCCTGCTTATGGCATGTTCTAATGATTTTAAATCCGGTTGAAAATTATTTACTATTGATGTCTCTACGAAAACCGGATCAGCTCCGGTCAATTTTACCATTTCGGGATAGCTGGGATAGTAAGGGGAAAATATTATTACTTCATTACCTGCTCCGCAAAGAGCAAAAAGGATGTTGAACAAACATTGCTTGGAACCGTTAGAAACTAAAACATGATCTGGAGAGTAGTCTGAGTTATAATCTTTATTATATTTATCAGCAACAACCGCTCTTAATTTAAGCGTTCCTTCATTGAGAGTATAGCGGGTATGATTATCTCGTATAGCTTGAATCCCGGCATCTTTTATAACGCCGGGAGTCATATCTGATAATTCACCGATTGTCAGAGATATAATCTCACTGCCTTCGGCTAATAGTTTCTGAACCCGACTAAAATACTTTATTGTCCCGGATTCATTTATTTTGTCCATCACAGGTGAAAATTTCATCAGTCACATTCATTTCATTTAAACAGGTTCAGAAATATATACTAACCCTTAATTTCAGCCACTCCATCTTTATTAGGCCCTACTGCGATTACTTCTTTGGAACATCCCGAGGCATACTTCTTAAAATTCTCAGTAAACAGAGAAGCCAATTGATAATATTTATCACGATAAGCATCGGGATCTTCCCAGGTTTCAATCGGATTGAGAACTTTATCCGGTACATCATCACAATGGAGGGGAACTTCAAAACCAAAGACCGGATCAATACGGAACTTTGTATTTTCAAATTTACCTTCCAAAGCGGCATTAAGAAGAGCTCGGGTATATTTAATACTCATCCGCTTGCCAATGCCGTAAGGACCACCCGACCAGCCAGTATTGACCAACCAGCAGGTACTATTGTGCTTTTTCATCTTATTACTAAGCATTTCAGCATAGAAATAAGGGTGGTGTACCATAAAGGGAGCTCCAAAACAGGAACTGAAGGTGATTTCCGGTTCTTTTCCGAGATCGATTTCAGTACCGCTGACTTTGGATGTATATCCGGATATGAAATGATACATAGCCTGTTCTGGTGTAAGTCTCGCAATTGGAGGCATCACCCCCGACGCATCACAAGTCAGCATAATTATATGGCTCGGATGCCCCGCTTGTTTGTTGGGAACAGCATTTTCAATATAATTCAGGGGATAAGCGGCACGGGTATTGGGAGTCATCAATTCATCGTCCAGATCAAGATTTCTGGATACCGGATCAAAAACAACATTTTCTAAAATAGTACCAAACTTTCTGGTGCAGGCATAAATCTGTGGTTCAGCGGTGGGTGAGAGATTGATAACCTTGGCATAACAACCCCCTTCGAAATTGAAGATGCCATCATCGCTCCAGCCATGTTCGTCATCACCAACCAACTGACGGGAAGGATCAGCTGAAAGAGTTGTTTTCCCTGTTCCTGATAGTCCAAAGAACAGGGCACTGTTACCCTTTGGGCCGACATTAGCTGAACAGTGCATAGTTAAAACCCCTTCAAGGGGAAGGAGATAGTTCAATACGGTAAAGACTGCTTTTTTGATTTCACCGCCATAACCTGAATTACCGATAAGACATAATTTCTGATCAAAATTAAGGATGATAAATGTTTCAGAATTTGTCCCATCAATCTGGGGGGAAGCATTAAATGACGGGCAGGCGATAATAGTAAACTCAGGAATGAACCGTCGTTGTTCGTCATTGGTCTCCGGTTTGATCAGCATGATACGTGCAAAAAGACTATGCCAGGCAAATTCCGTAATAATACGAACGGGGAGACGATAATTAGGGTCGGCGCCACCATAGCAATCCTGAACAAAAAGATCCCGCCCCTGCAGGAATCCCTGCATTCTTTGAAAGACGGCATTGAATTTATCCGGGTTACAGGGACGATTATATTCGCCCCACCAAATTCTATCTTCAGTAGTTGCCTCTTTAACGACAAATTTATCATTAGCGGCACGAGCAGTATGTTTACCGGTGTTAACGGTTATCGGTCCCATATGGGTCAAC
>CAYPUP010000336.1:0-2962 GCA_964413795.1 uncultured Ignavibacteriales bacterium | reverse complement strand
TGTCGTTTTTGGCTCCATCTCGACATTTACAACTGTAGAACCATTATCCAAATCAGTATCTTTATGCTCAGTCTCTTCCGGTTTACTCACCGAAGGACTATCCACGATATAACTAACCTCACCAGACCTTCCTCCACGGATAAAAACCTCACCTTGAGTATTTGTTACTGCTCCGGCGACTTTAGAGAAATGCTCCTCAACAGTTGTTACCGAATCCCCTTTTCCAGCTACTACCTCATTCTCTACCTCCGGTTTCAGATAGCTCTCAGCTGCCGGTGTTGGGATTCCGATTTTTGGCTTTTCTGAATCTTTCTGTTTAATATCCTCTTTTTTGTCTTCTCTTTCAGATTCTTCTAATCTCCCAGTATGTGGTTCGTTTATATTCGCTGGCTCTTCTATAATCGCTTCATCAAGAACTATATCATCATATTCACGTGATTCGGAGGGAGGTAAATTAATTGAAGGAGACTGCATTTTGGGAACAGTATCGATATTTTCAAATATATCCTTTTCATGCAGGCCTATAAATGTCAATACTGCCACCGACGCTGCTACAGTTGTCAGTTTCCAGCCCAGTCCTTTGTATTTTGATCTCTTTGCAGGGGTAATCTCTTCGATTTTAGTATCAGACAGGCCAAGCCTGTTTTCGATTTTTTGAGCCGATTTTTCCCAGTATTCATCACCATCAAGGCTGGAATGTTTTTCAATTAGGGAGTCGATCTTTTCAAGTTCAGCTTTTATCAGTTGGCATTCCACGCAGTCTGCCAGATGCTCCCCCACTACCTGTTTTTCATAGGGAGGAAGCTCGCCATCGATAAAGGCTGAAATCCGATCTTTAAAATAACTGTGTTCCATAACAAATTTCCAATTGCTTCAATTAAGCAAATAGTTTTGATCTACATAAGATCCTTTAACTCCTCTAACAGAAGTTTCCTTGCCCGATACAACCTTGAATCGACTGTACCGGGAGGAATTTTCAAATAACTGGCAATAGCCGAATAATCCATATCTTCGAAATGCCTGAGCACAAAAACAGACCGGTATTTTACCGGCAAGGCTTTTACTGCTTTATAAAATCTCTTCTGCCCCTCCTCATCCAAAAGTTGGTCGATCGGTCCTAAATCAGCTGAAGCCGGGTCGTAACCCTTTTCCTGCAATGAATTTAATGATTCTTTCCGTTCTTCCCGATGGATATTGTTATAGGCGGTATTTCTGGCAATCGCAGCCAGCCAGGGGTAAAAATCATATTCGGTATTAAAAGTCTCAATCCCATTAAAAGCTTTAATAAATGTCTCCTGCACAATATCCTCAGCAGCGTCAAATGATCCAACCAGCCCGTAAACAAAGCGAAACAACCTTTTCTGATAGCGGCGGATAAGGGGGCTGAAAGCCTTTTTATCCCCATCCTGCACCGCTAATATCAACTTTTTATCGGAGATTTCCTCTCCTGAAGCTAATACCGGCTTATTCTTTGTTTCTTCCCTTATTTTTTTATCCACCGGACTATTTTCTTTCACCCAATATACCCAATACCAGCATTTCCAGTTCCATTTTGGGGGGGAGTGCCCCTCCTCTTAAATCTGCGTCACAGACAGCCAGATTGAGCAGAATATTCTCAAGGATATCATTAGTATATGTCGAGGCTTGCTGTTTATAACGAGCGGTCAAAAAACTTCTGTAACTTGGCAGTGGATATCCGCTTTTAACGAGATATAGAGAAATAAAATGCGTTAAAAGCAAGGAACAGATAGCAACCGGAGTATTTCCCTCGGCCAAAAGAGTATCCATCATTTTGAAAACTTTTTTAGTCTGACCAGCAATAATATAATCAGCCAATTCAAAAATATTGAAAACTTCATAGCCGCTGGTAACTGCTTTGATATCATCAATAGTTACACTCTCCCCAGCCTGTTTAAAATCCCTGAGTTTGGAGAGTTCCGCTTCGACCCCGCCGCTATTACCACCAATCAGCTCTACCAATAGATTTAGAGCATTCGGCTCGATATTAATATTATCTTTTTTCAGACCGGATTGGATTCGTTTTGCTACGTCTAAACCGGAAAGTTTTTTGAATTCAACTGTCTCGGCAACTTCGGAAATCTTTTTAAAAAAGGCCGAGCTTTTTTTTGGCATTCTGGCCGAGGGCGAACTGAAAATTACAATCCGGTTGGGATCAGGAGGAGTTAGAAGCTTGAATATCCGATCAACTTCGGTTGGCTTAAAACTCTGAATCTCTGATATCCCAAAAACCTGCCTCTCCCCCAACATGGGGAAATTGGACAGTTCGGCTAAGACATCTCTACAAGGGGTACGGCGGCCGTTTATTTTTTTATAATTAGTTGTGATTTGAAGATCAGGCAGGAAATGATGAACTATATATTTTTCAGCCTCGACAATGCGGAAATCCTCCACACCCATCAGATAATATGCCGTTTTATATTTGCCGGCATCAATATTTTGGCTAAAGCCTGGGGAGTTAACATAGTGACAAAATAATGCCACTATACAAGGAGGGTCAATCAAAAAGAGCTTCGAAATCCGGGTTTCCCTCGGAGGGTGTCCAGCCCAGAGAAAAACGATACTTCTCACGATAATTAAGGGCTTTTTTTATCAAATGATGAAATTTTTCCGGAAGCTCCATTTTCTGGTTTAAACCATCAACAACTTTGAGGTTATTTCCAAATATCTGGAAGGTACAGTGGGGGAGATATTTCTGATTGCTGTCAATGAATTCCAAAAGAGCCAAAAGTGCGGCCAGATCCCCATGATCGGGGTCAACTGCCGCAAAAGGAGCTTTGAATTTAATGCCCACTTCGGGAATATGGAAAGAAACCACTACGTTTTTATCCATAATGTTATCATCATGGGGCAGATCATGGGAGCCAAAATAACATTCCATACCCTCTTTACTGCAAGCCCTGTGCCTTTAGGAATGAAAAGTGTAAGTTGTTGTTATTTAATA
>CAYPUP010000335.1:0-2969 GCA_964413795.1 uncultured Ignavibacteriales bacterium | reverse complement strand
CATTGACAATCTCTGTGATTATTCACCGGAAGAGTTATCGAAAATGATTAAGGGGAGTGGTAAGTTAATATGTTTCAATGAAAAACTAAACATTTTTAAAGAGGAGGTTGATATGCAGCCGCAAATGCATTCCAACGTCAACAATATTCAAGGCATGCCGGCCTTCACCAGTAAGCCGGAATCAATTGTTATCGACGGTACCTATGAGAGGGAAAGGTATCTGGTTCAGATCAACGGTTTCCCGGTTCGTCTGACCGGCAAATCATTTAAGTATTTTGTCAAACTGGCCTGGTCGCGGATGAACCGTGACTCCGGCTGGGTTTACAAAGAGGATATCGAAATGGGTTTTAACCAGGCCCGCTATCTTTACCGGATGAAAAATGAAATATCAGCCGGATTAAATATGGATTGGCCGGTTTTTGAAAACAACCGCCTCGGTTATTATCGGCTCAAAGTGGAGCCGGCCCAGATAAGCGTCAATATGGATAACCTCAGAAACCACCCCGATTATGAATTGAGCTGTATGTTCTCCGGCCAGAGATCGGAGCCGGTGAATTAAGTTGTAAAGTACAAGGGTCAAAACCGAATGAAAGAGTTGAGAAGCCGGCATAAGAAATATGTTCGGAGAAACAATAATGATCTAAAAAGCCACTCTCGCAGTCGCGTAGAGGGTGGCCTTGTGTCGCCCGAGCATCTTTTAAACGGCGAAGACAAGCCCTGCCGCTATGCATAACACAATGTAACAGGGAGATGATTCGGGAGAAGGACAACTGAATTACAAAAATAAGATCAAATAAAACCAATAAAAGAGGCTCCGCCTCCACCCCAAATTAAAATTGACTTTTATGTTCGGCCAAGGCTAACTTGCTCCAAATAAATTATGGAGTAAGTTGTGAATAAAAATGACAATAAAATAGAAATTATTAAATCCCAAAGCAGCCTGTCTATTTTGGCTTCGGACAGCGAAGAAGTATTACCGGTGCTTCCCCTGCAAACAGGTGTCCTGTTTCCTGAAATGATGCTGACTCTTCAGATGGGGCGTCCCGATAACCTGGAGTTAATAAAGTTTTGTCTCGATGGCAACCGTGAATTTGTAGCCTCATATACAACCAGAGGAACTGATGATAATGGAGACATTAAAATTCATGAGGTAGGAGTACTGGCAGTTATCAGAGATAGTCGTCCGGGCCCGGGAAAATCTCTGGTTGTCACGATTGAAGGTCTTCGCCGGGTAATTATCAATAAAATCATTAAACAAGAGCCATATCTTATAGCGGCCATAAACAGCCTCCAGCCTCCGACTTCGGTTAGCAAATTATTAGGCGAATATATTGATCGGGTGATTTCCATTACTCGTGAAATAACACAGCTTGATCCCGGTTATTCTCCTGAGCAGTTAAATGTAATTAAATTGAACCAGAACGACCCCTCCTTATTGGCTGACAAGGTTGCCTCCGTTTTTCATTTTCCGCTGGCCTCCAAACAGAAATTACTGGAGACGGTGGGTTTAAAGGATCGATTCGAGAAACTTTTAGAATATCTCAACTCGGAATTAAGCCGGGCTGCTACTTCGCATAATATCGAGGAGAATGTAAAAATAACAATCGAGGAAGAACAAAAAAGGAATTATCTCAAGCAGCAGCTTTTTGAAATAAAAAGACAATTGGGGGAAGACCTTTCCGAAGAAAAAGAGGCGGCTCTTTTTAGAAGAAAAATAAAAAACCTGCCTGGACTTCCGACCGAGGTCATAGGTCGGGCAAATATAGAAATTGATCGATTATCAAATATTTCGCAGGCATCAGCGGAATACGGCGTAACCAAAAACTATCTGGATTGGATACTCGCCTTGCCCTGGGGTAAGTGCACACCCGAGGATTATGAAATTGCTGATGTCAAAAAAACCATCGAAGCTGATTACTATGGGCCTTCAGCAATAAAAGAGGCTGTCTTACAAAGGCTCTCTGTGAGAAAATTGCTTGGCGGTGTAAATGAGGGACCGACTTTATGCCTTGTAGGAGCGCCTGGCACAGGTAAAGCGTCGTTGGCTAAAGCTATCGCCCATGCACTGGGGAAAGAATTTATCCGCATCTCAGTCGGAGGAATTTCCGAAGTAAACGAAATAAAGGGATCTACCAGGTCATTTCTGGGGGC
Source organism: uncultured Ignavibacteriales bacterium (assembly GCA_964413795.1). Lineage (GTDB taxonomy): Bacteria > Zixibacteria > MSB-5A5 > GN15 > FEB-12 > DAOWMZ01. The sequence goes on along the minus strand of CAYPUP010000335.1, from coordinate 818 downwards.
TATGCCGGGGAAGATAATTCGCACTCTCAGGGAAGCAGGGTCATGCGACCCGGTAGTGCTTATTGAAGATATAGATTATTTCAATATGGATAACGACTCTTCGGTCAATATGGCTTTGCTGGAAGTAATTGACAGCCGCTGGAATTCAAAATTCCTGGATCGTTATATAGGCATCCCATTTGATTTTCAAAAAATATTTTTTATTTGTTCCGTGCGCTCTTATGAAGAAATTCCGGAACAGTTTATTCCCCGCTTTGAGGTAATCGAACTCCCCGGTTACATTGAAAAGGAAAAAATCGTAATATCAAAAAGATATTTGATTCCAAAACTGCTGAAAAAACACGGCTTATTAAAATCGGAAATTAAAATCAGCGATAAAATACTTACCAAAATAATAATCAATTATACCATGGAAGCCGGATTGCTTGGTTTTTCACAGCAAATTGAAAAATTATTTCGGAAAATCGCATTGGAGAAATCAGAGAAGAAGAAAACGATCTGGTCCATAAATGAAAAGAATGTGGAAGCATATCTTGGTCAGGCGGTTTTTATTCCGGAAAGAGCAGTCAGCGCTCCTGAGATCGGAACCGCAGCTGGTTTAGCCTGGACTGGATCGGGCGGGGATTTGATGTTCATTGAAGGGTTAAAAATGAAAGGGGAGGGACAGATTTTCACCACCGGTTCTCTTGGTGAAGTAATGCGAGAATCCATCCAGGCAGCCCATTCTTATGTTCGTTCCAAAGCCGATGTGCTGGGCATTGACTCCAACGATTTTAATAGTTTTGATATTCATATTCACTTTCCATCAGGAGCAATCC
>CAYPUP010000334.1:0-2974 GCA_964413795.1 uncultured Ignavibacteriales bacterium | reverse complement strand
GTACCATCCCAGAGCATACCCCTTCTCTTCATTGGGGCGGATATAGCCTAAAAAGCCGGATTGTATATCGGTAAAATAATTATGATATCCGGCTATAAGATTTGTTTTTTCAAATTTGGCAATACCAGCCGGATTGTAGTAAAGAGCCGAGGCGTCATCAGCCAGTCCGGTGAAAGCCCCTCCCATCGCAACGGCTCGGGCGCCAACATTAATTTTCAAAAAATTAAATGAACTGGTGCCGACATTGTCATTTATCTCTTTAGCGGTTGTAATTGTAGCAGTTACTGATATAATCGCGACAGCAATTAAAATATCTCTGATTAAATTGAGTTTCATTTATGTCCTTTGCTTTGCCATATAATATTCGGTTTGACCAATTCAGTCAACTACATAAGTGCACATATCATGTGCATTTATTTATTGACGGATATTGCATAAAATTCGTTTACATAGTCTGTCCGTTGTGATAGTATCACTCACCAGGATTTGGTTGTTTTGTTAATTATGGCCTCCACTAAAAAGCCGATTGCTTTCTGCTGGCCATCCTCTTCGGTTTCACTATCAACCAGATAAGTGCCGGTCTGGCTGATTCTTTCTTTCCATATTTCAGCATCACTATCCGCTTTTTTAAGAACAATCTCAAAATCCATAATTACCGAATAAGTAGTAACAACATCATTCTCAGTATATTCATAGGGCTTGCGTTCATATCGGACCAGCTCTCCGGTAAGAACAGCATCGGCATTTTCAATAGACACAACATTGAGATTGCCGTCAGCGATCAAAGCGTCTATAACATCATCAGTCATCCGATCAGCCAATCCGAATTCAGGGGTTGTATTGGTAAATCTTTCCACAGCAACCGTAGAAATATCCGATTTACCTTTGGGATTTAAAGTATAAACGCCACAGGATAAACTTATAAAAATTAACAGGAGAATGAAAATGATTCCGATTTTTTTGTTCATATCTATTAAACACTTTCAGTTAGCTGTTGTTCGCAGCCAATTTGCCGTTTTTAATTACTTTTTTAACCAGATTTACGCCGTAATGATAGGGCATTTCACGGTAATCAGCCATATCCCAGATGACCAGATCGGCTTTTAAACCGGCTTTTATCTGTCCGATTTTTCCCCCACGATCGATCGCACAAGCGGCATTGACTGTGATAGCCGATATTGCCTCAGCGGCGGTAAGTTTCATTTGAAGAGCAGCCAGTGATGTCATAAAAGGAAGAGATTCACTATAGCTGGAACCGGGATTGCAGTCAGTGGAAAGGGCAATAATCACCCCTTCTTCAATCATCTTACGGGCTGGGGCATATTGTTTTCCGGCCAGTGAAAAAGTCGTTCCGGGTAGAAGAACCGCTACTGTTTTGGACGTGGCGATGGCTTTAATCCCTGCCTCAGAGATATAAACCAGATGATCGGCTGAAATTGCCCCTAATTCAGCGGCAAGTTCAGCCCCGCCGACTGATTCGAGTTCATCGGCATGGAATTTAATTTTCAAACCTGCTTTTTTGGCTGCTTTCTGTATTTTACGGGATTCTTCGGTATCATAAACCCCTTCTTCGGTAAAAATATCAGAAAATTCAGCCAGCTTTTTGTCCACAACCTGAGGAATCATCTCATTAATAAGGATATTTATATATCCCTCATGGTTATCGCGGTATTCATCCGGGATTTCATGTGCTCCCAAAAAGGTCGGGACAAGATCAATCGGATGACTTTGGTTAAGTTCTTTTATTACTTCAAGTTGCTTAATTTCTGATGCTGTTGAGAGGCCATAGCCTGATTTTGCTTCAATAGTTGTAATCCCATACCTGAGCATTCGGTCAAGGCGTTGTTTTGTCTTATTAATGAGGGTCTCTTTGGGGGTGGAGCGAAGATCCCGAACCGAGGCTCTGATTCCCCCGCCGGCATTGGCTATTTCCATATAGGTTTTACCGGCAATTCTCATCTCGAATTCTTTTTCACGGGTCATGGAGAAGACCGGATGAGTATGCGGATCGATAAGACCAGGAGTGACAACTGCTCCATGAACGTCAATAATCTCGCAATTATCATTGAGAGTTACTTTTCCTTCAATTTCATCAGATGGCCCGACACTTATAATTTCATCGCCGGAAATTGTAATTCCGCCATTTTCAATTATCCCCAGATTATTAAGATCCTTTCCAATTCGAGGGACAGTACCTTCCATAGTGATAAGCTGGCCGATATTTTTAATTAGTAAGGTTGCTTTTTTCTCCACACTAACCTCATATTAAAAATAAAAATAAAATGTGTCTATGACACCTTCATGGGGATTTTTATTTTATGTTCCATTGCAAACTTTTTAGCATCATCATAGCCGGCATCGACATGGCGCATAATTCCGGTTCCGGGGTCATTTGTCAAAACCCGGTTAAGCCGTTTGGCCATCATCTTAGTTCCGTCGGCAACAATCACCTGCCCGGCGTGAATCGCGTTGCCCATTCCGACACCACCACCATGATGGATCGAAACCCATGATGCTCCTGAAACGGCATTGAGCAAACCATTAAGCAATGGCCAATCGGCTACAGCATCGGAACCGTCGATCATACCTTCTGTTTCACGATATGGCGATGCCACGCTGCCGCAGTCAAGGTGATCTCTACCTATTACAATCGGGGCTTTTAACTTCCCTTTTTTGACATAGGTGTTCATTATATCAGCAAAAAGAGCTCGTTCACCATAACCCAGCCAGCAGATTCTGGCGGGAAGACCCTGGAAAGGAATTCTGTCATGAGCCATTTTTATCCAGCGCATCAAAGATTGATTATGTTTAAATTCACGTTTGATGATTTCATCAGTTATGTGAATATCTTTGGGATCACCGGAGAGGGCAACCCATCTGAAAGGTCCGCGTCCCTGACAGAATAATGGCCTGACAAATAAAGGAACAAAACCTTCATAGGCAAAGGCATTTTTAAAACCAGCAGTTTGCGCCT
>CAYPUP010000333.1:0-2978 GCA_964413795.1 uncultured Ignavibacteriales bacterium | reverse complement strand
CCTTTTTTTTTAAATCAAGGAACTGATTGGTTAAGTCGATAGCTTCATCAGCATTTTTATGAGGTGGCAGCGGGGCTGCGACATATAGCCCTTCGAAATTTAATCCGGCTATTTTTCGACACTGACTGCATTCTCCACAGGGTCTAAGAATATCGGTAATTTTATCCAATGCTGGTTGTTCGCAATTTATCAACATGGCCAAAGAAATAGCCAGAGCCCATCGACCACAGCCATCAGGTCCCGAAAATAGATAAGTCCCCGCCAACCGTTCTGACCGAAATGACCGGGAAAGAACTTTCCACGCTTGAGGTTGATAATTTTCTATGTATATATTAGAAAGAGTCAATTTGAATCCATTCCACCGGATCGACCGGCTCTCTTCGTTTTCTAAGTTCAAATTTTACCATATTACCACTGCCAGCCACAGCTATTTTGGTCCCTGATGTTATATATTCCCCCTGTCTGACATAAGTTTGACCAAGGCCGCCATAGGTAGTGTAATATAATTCATCATGATTGATTATAATAAAATTTCCGTAACCGCGCAAATTACCTACATAAGCCACACTTCCTGCGGCAACAGCAAAAACGCTGGCTTCGGGGCGGCTCTCGATAGTTATACCGGGAGAAAATGATTCAAGTCGGGTAATAGGATCCTTAAATGAACCAAACGGAGTTACAATTTTTCCCTTTACCGGTGAAAGCAATTGACCTTTCAAAGCTGAGAAAGCAGAATATTCGACTGCATCCTGATTAGTATTGCGCTGGCGTTCCTCCCTTTCATTCTCCAATCGGGTCAGAATTCTTTCTATCTCTTCGGCAACCTGCTTAAGGGTCATTATCCGATCACCTTCTTCATATTTCTCGCGCCGAACCGATTCCAGAGACTTCTCCTCTTTACGCTTGCGGTTTTCTTCAAGGGTTGTAGCTACTTCTTTATTTTTCTTTAAGGATGATACTCTCTCTTTTTCATTCGTTAAACTATCAAGTTCGGTCGAGGTCAGGGTAACATTAACAATTGCCTGATTTATATTTTCGGATTCAAACGAAGCCAGCGAAGCCAGATATATAGTTTGGCGTGACTGTTCCATTTCAACTCCGGGGGTATCCCACATTGATTGGGGTTTATGATCGGAAATACTCAAATAGAACTGTCGAAGATCATCCATATATTTATTAGTTGTCCAGTTCAGCAGTTCCTGCCTCTGGTGCAAGTCATTATCCACATTTTTTACTTCGCTGTGAATACTGTTCAACTGGTTATTCAGGCGATTTATTACTTTTTGATTGGTGGTAATTTTCTGGTCATAGTTGGAAATCTGTTTCTGAGTTGCCATTTCGGCGGCCTTCAGCGAATCCAGGCGCTGCTGGCTCTGTTTAACCTCTTTGCGAATTGACTCCAGATCCTTCTGCTGATCTATTATAACTTTTTTGTCTTCAGAAAATATCTGACTATTTAACAGGAGAATAAAAAACGGCATAATAAAAAAAAATTTCATTTCTAACGCCTATTTCAAAATACGCTTGATACCAAAATAGCCGCTGATTGCTCCCAATACGGCGACGACAAAACAGTAAATGGCTATTTCTTCAACAGTGGGAAAAACAATTTTAATCTGAGACAGGCTTATCTGCTTAAGGCCATAATAAATAGCCCCCCAGCCAATTAATGAAGCCAGTCCACTGATAAAAAACCCTTCCAATAAAAACGGAAAGGCTAAAAATATTTTCCCGGCCCCCAGAAGCCGCATCTGACGAAAGCCCACTGCCCGGGCACGGGTCATTAAACGAATATTATTAATCAAACTGATCAGAGCTGTCAGGAGAATCATTATTCCCAGAGCCAGCCCGATTTCCTTTATAATGGATTTAAAATGCTCCGCTTTAAGCAGCCATTCCCGGCTGTATTTTACAGCGAAGATTTCGGGCAGCGAGGCAACTTCATTGCTTATTTTATCTATATCAGTACTATTCAAATATTTATTATCTACCTCAAGAACATATGATCGAGGCAACGGATTTTCCAAATCATACCCGACTAATAAATCTGTCCCGAGCATTTGCTGCATTACCAGCCTGGCGCTGTCTTTCGAAATATATCCGATTGCGAATATGCCTTCTATTTTTGATATTTTCTCTGTAACCATTGGAATTTCAATTTCATCGACACCATCACTAACAAAAGCTTCAATTCTAATCTCAGATATAAGATCAGCGTAAAGCCGGTTAGATGTTTCCGAAGCAATCCAATAGAGATCAAACAACAGAAAGAGCATCGCCAAAGACAGAATAGCTCCCATAACCGTACCGGGATTTCGAGACAAACTCCGTCCCAATTCTCTGAGTATATGATTAATCCGGCTCATTCCATAGTTCCATTCTTAAATTCATAATAATCCGTATTAGGCAGATCATATTTGATTTTCTCCGAACCGAGAATAATCATTGATAAGCCGGACATAGAAACGTCGTGTAAATATTTAAAAATTCTCTCAGATGTTGATTGGTCCATTCCTGCCGATGGTTCATCGATTATTATTAACGGTTGGTTTGCCACTGAAGCTCTGGCAAAGAGAGCCAAAGTTTTTTGCACTCGGGTAAGATCATCGGGATAATCCCCGGCTCGGTTTATAAGGGAAAATTCAGTGAGCATTTTCAGGGTGCGCTCATGCCGGTATTTTTTACTTTTTGCGGCTACGACAATCGGGAAAGAGATATTCTGAGCAATGGTATACGATGGGATCAGTTCAAAAATGCCGCCTACCCCTCCAATTTGACGGCGAACCTTGTTGACTATCCCCCTTCTACCCGGTTTAATAATTTGGCCAAAAACCTCAACTGAACCGCTTTTTGCAAACTGCCGACCGACTACCATTTCGACAAATGAAGTCTTCCCTGATCCAGGACCACCTGTAATAATTGCTGTACGTCCTGATTTAAGACTAAAATTCAGATTCCGGAATATCTCATCCCCTTTA
>CAYPUP010000332.1:0-2984 GCA_964413795.1 uncultured Ignavibacteriales bacterium | reverse complement strand
ATTTTTGATAAAGTTTTGATATTTGCAGGAATATTAATTGCTATAGTTGCAGCGGGATTTTTTCTGGATGTAAACAAAATTGCGGCTGCGATGGCTGGACCTTTTGTACCTCTTTTTAATACGATGAAAAATTTGTCTGCAAATTATTTGGAGACACTTTCTATATCCGGAAGCAGTTTTAGCATTATACTGTTTAGTGTTTTAATATTTGTTGCAGTTTATTTTGCGGACAATCTCCTTCTGAGTTATAAAGAGAAGCGGTTCTGCTTATAAAAAATAGTATTACGATTATTCTGGATTTTTCAATCTCTCTTTGATACCTTCCTAAATAGTATTATTTAAATATTATTAGGAGATATTATGGAAGACAGGCAAGTCGAAGTAAACATTGAACATATCAAAGACCTTCAATTTAAAGTAGTGTTTGAATCGGTTGGTTTTGAAATGCTGATGGATGAACCGGAGCCGATAGGCAGCAACCAAGGTCCCAATCCATCGCAAATCCTTTCCGCCGCTATAGGTAATTGTCTCAGCGCCAGTCTGATGTTTTGTCTTAAAAAAGCCCGGGCTGAAATAAACGGTTTAAAGACTAAAATAAAAACCAAAATAATCAGAACCGATAAAGGCCGGATGAGAATTGGGGGAAGTATGGTTGAAATCGTACTTGATGTAAACGATGGCCAGGAAAGCCGTTTAGGGTATTGTCTTGATCTTTTCGAAGATTATTGTATCGTAACCCAATCTGTCCGGGATGGAATAGAAGTTGGGGTACAAGTAAAAAATAATTCAGGAGAAATTCTTTTCGATTCAAGTGACAGGCATAAATAAAAAAGTAAGGACAATTTTTATCCTTACTTTTATTATATTAAGAATTCGATTAAATCAAACGTTGTAATACATCTCAAATTCAAATGGAGTCGGGCGAACTCTAATTTTGGTGACTTCCTCCCGTTTTAATTTTACCCAGGTTTCAACTAAATCCATGGTAAAAACATCTCCTTCCAATAAGTACTCATAATCATTTTCAAGAGCGTTAAGTGCTTTGTTCAATGAAGTTGGAAGCTGGTGAATTTGATCAAATTCTTTTTTTGGGATTGTATCCAGGTTTTTATCAAGGGGTAGCCCCGGATCGATTTCTTTTTTGACACCATCAAGTCCCGCCATCAGGATGGCTGAATAAGCCAGATAAGGGTTCATGGTGCCATCAGGAGGACGGAATTCAAACCGCATCATTTTAGGATCACGCTGATAACCGGGAATGCGTATGCATGCTGTTCGGTTGCCGACTGAATATGTACCTGCTACCGGAGCTTCAAAACCGGGGACTAATCTTTTGAACGAATTTGTCGAGGGGTTGGTAAAGGCGAGAAGGGAGTCAGCATGAGCCAGTAAACCCCCTATAAAATTCAAACCGAGTTTTGAAAAACTAGCTGGACCCTTCTTATCAAAAAAGAGTGACCCTTTGCTATCGGCGAGGAATAAATGGACATGCAAGCCAGAACCGGGTTCATTAAACAAAGGTTTGGGCATAAACGTAGCTGACTTACCATTTCGGAAACAGTGGTTCTTTACGATATACTTGACCATCATCGATTTATCAGCCATCTCCATCATTGGCGCGAATTTTACTTCTATCTCATGCTGGCCGCCGCCACCAACTTCATGGTGATGGTATTTTAAACCAATCCCGACATTGGCTAGTAATGATGAAATTTGAGATCTCAAGTTATAGGTTCGATCCATTGGCGGTGAGACATGATACCCCTTTTTATAAGGGATTTTATAACCCAAACTTTCTTCGTCTTCCGCCGCATTCCATTCAGCTTCAGCCGAATCAAGATAATAGAAGGCGCTTTCCGGCCCCTGAAAGAAATTTACTTTATCGAAAATATAAAATTCAAATTCCGGGCCAAGGATTGCTTTAACACCTTTTAATTTCTTATCCAGGAATTTCTGGGCATATGAGACAACTCTTCGCGGATCTCTTGAATAAGGAAGAACCTTATCGCTTGACAGCATCATATTTCCCAGAAACGAGAGCGTTGGAGATTCAAAGAATGGGTCAATAAAAACTGAAGAAGGATCCGGCAGCATTATCATATCACCTTTTTCAATAGAAGAGAATCCGGGTAATGATGACCCATCCACCCCTACACCCGATTTAAAAAGATCAGGGGTCAGGGCTGAAATGGGAACAGTGATATGGTGCCACATCCCGGATAGATCACAAAATTTAAGATCGATATATTCTGATTTCTTTTCAATTGCGAGTTTTTTCAATTCGTCCATTTTCACAAAGATCTCCTTTAAAAAAATACATCAAAAAATAGTGCGACAATATAGTACATTTTCTAAATAGAGCAAGAATTCAAATGATATGCAAGACAATAAAAAAACCGATAAACAAAGTGTTTATCGGTTTTTCTTTTTAAATTATATTTTACATTACTATAGCAAATTTACCAACCTGAACTTTTCCGTTACTATCCTCAACCGTCCAGTAATATAAACCGGAAACAACCAATTGTGTATTTCGGGTAATAAGATCCCATTCGTCATGAGAGGCATTGGGATCAGAAGAATCAAAGTCATGGTCTATTTCACGGACAAGATCGCCATCTAATGAGAAGATACTAATGGTACACTTCGGGGGCAGGTTGGCAAAATGCAGAGCTCGTACCCGATCATCCGGTTTGGATATGTCAGATGAGGTGCGGCCTTCGAGCCCCATTGATCGATAGCCGGCATCAAGACGATATGGATTGGGATAAACGAATACTTCGAGATTATTTGCAGCAACAGCCCCGGATGTAGGAAGAGGATAGGCACTTTTAGACCCAACAGTACGTGAAGATTCAAGAGCTGCCAATCCTTTTCCAGGCGAACCATAGTCAAAGGCGGTTATGTTCACCCAAACCTGTACAAAAGGCAATTGATTTTCTATAATAAATTCATATTCATAAAATTTAAAATAACCGTCTTCA
>CAYPUP010000331.1:0-3033 GCA_964413795.1 uncultured Ignavibacteriales bacterium | reverse complement strand
CATCAGTTACATGGTAGTCAGTTTTCATGTCTTCGGAAATTGTGTAAGTGCCGGTAACCAAAATCCTGGAAGAACCGGTAGCAATGTTCTGTTCGCCTCCGGCAATATCCCAGGTCCAGTCTGTGGCGCCGTAAATGTCTACTTGTCCATCACCGTCTGTATCCACATTTTTGTTAACAGTGATGGTTTGGGTGTCTCTGGCATTACACAGCGTTATCTCTGTGCCGTTTTGGCCAACATCAATATTAGCCGGCAAGGTGTAAGAATAAGGATTTTCACAATTAAGACCAGAAAGATTGTAATACCAGCCAGCAAAATGATAACCCGTTACGTTATTCTCGGTAATATTATAGTTGCCGGTTACCACAGTTTCAGAACTGCCCATTGCCCGGGCCGGAGTTTCTTGGTTAATACCCCAGACAAAACCGAGATTGGTTGCTTCGCTGTTTCCACCCTCAAATATACCGTTGCCATCCGTATCAACTTTTTTATTGACCGTGATTGTTCCGGTGTCTCTGGCATTGTGGAATTCACATTCTGATTGCTGTCCAGCGTAAACAGAGACATCAGTACAGGTGGTTGATACCTGATGATATCCCGCTAAATTGCTTTCAGTTGCGGTATATGTTCCTTGAGGTAATTGATAGAAAATAACATAATTCTCTCCTGAATTTGGAGATTGAGTTCCATGACCGGCAATTGTAAATTCCCATTGATCTGGAGTTGCCGATCCTGAATCAACGTATTTATATACTTTTAGCGAGCCGTTACAAATAGTGGTGATATGAGTTGCTACTCTATTGGATTCTATGCCTTGTGGGATTTGGTTCGAGTAAATCGTGGCGGTGTTATAGATATCTGCTTCCGTGCACGGTTCAATTGCATCTACGGTAGCCTCCCACGTGACAGTGCCCACTTCACCCGGTGTCAAAGTATGAGCATTCCAGCTCAACCTAGAGCCATCAAATCCAGTAGGATTTGGCGAGCTGAACCTATTGTCGGTATAACCAAAATTGACATTAGTTGTTTCCGTGTGGTTTCCATTATAAGTAATGCCCACTGGTACGACATCATCAATTCGAACACCGGTGCCAGTGCAATCAGCCGTGCCGACGTTTTCAAAGCTTAAAGTATAAGTCAATATATCACCTGGCTCTGCGTCAGTATCGCTAACCTGTTTAGTTATTTCCAAACTGCAGAAAGGAACATCAATATAATCACCATAGACATTGGAGATAGTAAAATCACCTTGTTGAGGCCACAGGTCTATCGGATTTATAGTGACATCAAAAGTTTCGGAAATAGTGACACCCGCAGCAATATCTTGTTGGGGCCAAGAAACATATTTTGTAGTTGTATTATAAGTTCCAGAGTCTGAGAGATTGAATGGATTAGAAGTATATTCCACAATATCACTAACGTCATCTTCAATTATAAAACCCGGCGCGGTTCTGTTTCCGGAATTAGTTACTGAAAGAGTATAGCGCAGTGTATCACCTGACTGAGCTGGTTGGGTAACAGTAGTGTAACCGGGGTGAGTTAGGTTTCTACGGTTTTATTTTTCGTCAGTTCAATAAAGAAAGCTTCAGAAGCCATCCAGTCTTTTTGTAATGGATCAGTATTTGATGCTGAAGTACTGGCAAACAAACTATTAAAGGAAGCAAATGGCGCCTCACTTTTTGGTAAAGCGAGATCCAACCAGTACTGATTAGCATTTTGAGAAGTAACCGTTACCTGAGTGAAGATATTGCTATTACGATTTGCTCCTGCTTGCCATACATGATTAGCTGGATCATAAGTCTGGGCGTTTGGATTATTAGTATAAAGTCCCAGAACTCCCTGATAATTTGAACCGTTACCACCGTAGGTATCTGAACCGTTTAAATCCAAAACATAATCGCTATAATTATCTCCATTTGTTTCAATCAAAACATCCCAGTGATAACTATCGTATAGACTACCGCCGCCAGGAGTAAGAGGAGTGTCAGCTAAGCGTATTCGGAAATAAAAATAATCTGTGTCTTCTCCGGCTTGTAAAGTTGGTTCAGTTCCCGGATTTTCGCACGGAGGGCCTTCTGTTGCATTAGAGGCTAGATCAACACTATCTGGTGCAACATTAGCAGGGCCTTTTGAGACATCGTTGATGCCACAAACATTATCTTCCCAGTCAGTTACAACATGCCCGTTAATTTCATAAGGAGACCAGGTTACACTGGCAAAATCGGGGTTAGGAGGAGGAACCGCTTCCGCTTTTATTGGATAGGCCAATAAAATGCCTTGAAAAGCGGTCATATTTAAGACAAAAATCATCATAATAATAATATTGATGACTTTATAAATCTTTTCCTTTCTTTTTTTACTTAAGATATGGCTAATAGAATTAGTATTCATAGGTTTTTACTTAATTATTATTAAGTTCATTAATTTTTAAATTAACAGTCAATTATATCTACTTTAATAATTTTGTCAAGTTTAGGCATCTTTTGCAGAAATTTCAGATAGAGTTTTGAAATACTACAACACTTCTTCTTTTTTCATTCAAAGTTTTGTTTTTAGCTTTTTTTCTGTTTTTAGCTGGCAAGAATTATAGTGGGAAACAGTTATTTTGCCTTTGCCTGCTTTTCTTTTCTAGTTGATACCCAGATGCCAGCAGTTAACACTCCGATTCCTAATAAATAGAGTAGATAATCAATCCCACTAGTACCAGTTTCCTCTAAAGTAGCACCTAGAACCTCAATTGCTCTTACTTCTAAAGGAACAGTGGCAGTAATGTCATCGTGGTTATCAGCGCTGGCAATGGCCAGGTTGTCATATACTCCAGCGGTGGTATCAGCGCCAATCTTTGTTGCATAGGCGGTGATCTTTTCTTCACCTGGGACAATATTACCCAGTTCCCATGCTTTCACGGAATCAGTAGTACCATCATAGGTGAATCCAGCTGGTAGCTGATCAGTAAGTACTACATTTACTGCATCTCCATCACCGTTGTTCACAAGGGTAACGGTGTATTCCACCATGTCTCCGGGATTAGCA
>CAYPUP010000330.1:0-3033 GCA_964413795.1 uncultured Ignavibacteriales bacterium | reverse complement strand
GGAGGTGATGTCATGTCACTTAGCTACGGATTTGACCGCTCTACCATACTGCTTCATAAATGGGGACGTCAATTATATGATTGTTCAAATGGCACAGGTGCATTTATTTTGGATACTGTTCAATATGATACCATTGGTCGTATTTGTTATTCGGGCCATAATACATATTTTTCTTCGGTTTACAATGCTATGCTACACCCAAACGGAGAATTGATTGTTGCAGGACAATATGACAATACTCTAGGTGATTATATAGGTGTTCAGAGGTATGACTCAACCTACAGCATAATCAACAATATTTTACTCACCGCTCCTGATACTACGACCTATGCTGCCTGGAATAGGTGTCTTGACATCAACGACCAGGGGGAAATAATTGTAGCAGGCTCCTTTGATAATGCCTTGGGGGCATTTACTACTTATTATGATATGGTATATGTGGCCAAATTGGATCCTGAACTTAACCTGCTTAGTGAGCGGTATTTTAGCCGGGATGCCGAACACAATGTGTTCTCTGTTGCTGGTACATCAGATGGAGGAGTAGCAGTTGGGGGTTTTCAGTATGATTATCTGGTAAATGATTATGAAGGCGATCCTTTTGTAATTAAAACCGATGCCGGCTTGTGGCTGGATATCCCACAGATCAACGAGGAAAAAGTGCACAGGGCTTTGCTATACCCAAATCCCGGAGGCCATGAGATCAGTGTGCGAACTTCCATCAAACAGGCTGTTTTCAGTTTATTCGACATGAACGGAAGATTGCTATTAGTTGAACCAGTAGATGAATTAATCACCTTTGTGAATACCAGCTCTTTACAAGAAGGGGCATACTTGTGGACCTTAACTAAGATGGGGCAGGTTTGTGATAGAGGAAAATGGATAAAATATTAACATATCTAAACATTAATTATATGAATAAAATAGCAAACTTAATATTATCAGCTGTATTAATATCTTTAACGAACTGCATGTTTGCACAATGTATTTCTTGTTCAGGAAGTAATACAGGATCCTACGCCAATGCCATGGGACTGAATAATTCAGCACTTGGATGGTACTCCTCGGCAATGGGTCTTTAGAATCAAATTTCCAGCGGTGGAGTTGCCGCTATTGCGCTTGGCTCGTATAACAACTTGACCGGAGGTCATGCTGTGGCAATCGGACGTAATTTATCTGCAACGGGAACCGCTTCAATGGTCATTGGATACGCTGACGAGGGTTATCCCCTGACCAATACTTTTGGAAGTTCTTTAATGATAGGTTTTCGGAGCAATCTTCCAACATTTTTTGTTGGATGTTCAAATGGTGAGGGTACAACCGGACAAGTAGGTATTGGAAATACAGGATTACCCCAGGCCAAACTCCACCTCCGTGCCGATGATGGCGAAGCCGCCGCGGTATTTATTCAGCCATTTAATTGGGCCAGAGGCGATGAAGCTAGTTTGGTACTTGGTGATGATTTGCATGGTATCAGTGCTGTATATGAAAAGGGGCTTTTTTTTAGAACCCAGTCTTTCTATAACTTTAACGAAGGTTATATAAGAATTGGTTTGGAAGCCCGGCCGGGATCAGTGCTGGTATGCACTGACGATAAAGGTACTGCCAGATGGGTTCAAATTGAGCCTCCTACCCCTTGTCCATGGTTATCTACAGAAACAGGTGATATTTATTTTGATAAGGGAAAGGTTGGGATAGGAACAGTTAATACCACTCCCTATGCTTTAGCAGTTAAAGGTTCGATAATTACGGATGAAGTGATGGTAAAACATTATGATATGTGGCCTGATTTTGTTTTTAATCCGGGATTTAGTCTAAAACCCCTGGCAGAAGTTGAGCAATATATTAGTGAAAACAATCACCTGCCAGACGTACCTTTAGCGAAGGAAGTTGATGAAAACGGCTTTGCTGTTGGTGAAATGAATGCAATACTGCTACAAAAGATTGAAGAGCTAACCCTATATATTATAGATCAGGAAAAGCGACTTCAAATGCAGCAACAACAAATCGACCTGCAACAAGCAGAATTCGAGTCGCTTAAGAATGTAATCGAACAGCAGCATATCAATAAGGACTAAAAGGATTTGTTATGAAAAAGCTATTGGTACTTTGGGCTTTTGTTTGGTTTTTAACCGCTTTTTCTTCAGCCCAAACACATGCAATTAGTTATGAATACGATAATGCAGGAAACAGGATTCTAAGAAAAGTTATTTATCTCACAACTGTCCCTGATTCACCTGTTAATAAACCGGACTCTATCAATTCGTTCAAAACATCAGACCTCAAATTCATCAGTTATATGGAAGAAGTGGATGGCGTCACCTTCAATATATATCCCAATCCGACCGGAGGACAATTTAACGTTGAAATGACGAAAGGAACTTATAATCAAAAAATTTCCATCTACCTGCATTCAGCAACAGGGGAGCTCATTTTCCGGCAAGATGATGTCATGCCTGTAAATTTAGTTGATATCCGGAACAAGGAAAATGGCACTTACCTGCTTACATTCGTTGTGGATGGTAAAAAACGTACCTGGAAGGTGATAAAACAATAATTACAATTCATTAAATATCAATTCAGCGATTATTACATAACCTGCAAGCTCATGAGATCAGCAATACTTACATTTGGAATTTTCATTTGGACTTCGATTATTTTTGGACAGATTACTGGTACATCGTTTGAGTTGAACGAACCTGTACCATCGAATGAAACAAAAGATTGGCGGGCCAGTGATTTCATTAAAATGACGTTTAATTTAGTAACACCTCCAGGCAGTAATTTTTCCGCATCTCCTGATGTAAATAACTATGTTAGAGCCAGTATAGACCCTTTTTATGTGGAACCCCCTGGTGGTGGTGAAAACGGGGGGCCAATCCCGGGTGATAATGGAGTTGTAGGAACGATTCCGGGCAGTTTGTCTGTTTCAGGCTCAGGATCCGCTGTGTATAGCATCCCCATTGAAGTTAGTCCGGGGGTGTCTGGAATGACCCCTGAAATTTCATTGGTATATAATAGTAATGGAGGTGATGG
>CAYPUP010000329.1:0-3039 GCA_964413795.1 uncultured Ignavibacteriales bacterium | reverse complement strand
TAAAAAAATGCGGACGATCAGCGCCCCCGGAAAGATATGGTTCGCTCTGACTCTTACTTTTGCTGCTTTCGATTGGTTGATGTCGCTTGATGCTCACTGGTACTCAACGATTTTCGGAGCATATATATTTGGTGGATCAGTTTTGTCGGCAATGAGCTTTCTGACTCTCTTTGTTTTTCAGATGAAGCGGAAAAATATTTTAACCAATATTATCACGCCCGAACATTATCATGATTTCGGCAAGCTCTTGTTTGCATTTATTATCTTCTGGGGATATATGGCATTCTCGCAGTATTTTCTCATCTGGTATGGAAATATTCCCGAAGAGACAGTCTGGTTCCTGGAGCGCTGGCAGGGGGGATGGAAGACAATTACATTGATGATCGTTTATGGCCATTTTGTAGTTCCCTTCTTTTATCTCTTTCCGCAGGGCGTTAAACGAAATCTTACGGCCTTGTCAATCATGGCGGTCTGGATTTTAGCGGCTCATTGGCTCAATTTATACTGGCTGGTTATGCCGGGATTTTTGCATGAGCAGGTCCATTTTTCATGGATGAATGTTTCAGCTATGATGGCTATGGGCGGGTTTTTTGTGGCGGTATTTTTATATTATACTAAGTCTCAACCATTAGTGCCGGTAAAAGATCCCGGATTGGGAAAATCTATTAAATTTGTGAATCATTAATATGAACGGTTTGAATCATAATAAAATTAACGACAACACCGGCTATGAACATAAAGATGTCAGCGGTAAAAGTGTTATTATCTATGGTATTCTTGGTGTTATTGTTATAGCAGTCTTTTCATTATTGCTCGTCGAATACTTTGATGTGGAGACTGAGAAGATGGTCGATGAGATGGTCTTGGCGCCTAAATCCGATGCGATTGTTAAATTGCATGCCAGAGAGGCGGAGGAACTGGCCACCTATAAATTATTAGATGCCGAAAATGAGATTTATCGGATCCCTATTGACAGCGCGATGGTTATAGTTGTTAATGAAGCGGAAAATAAAAAGTAATTGTAAAATATGTTAGTTTATATGCCTAAAATTGTGCCAGGTATACTTCTGTTATTAGGTTTAATAATAGGTCTATTTATGCCAACTTATGGCCAGGTGGTAGACGAAAATCCGGAGCAATTGAAGAATATTGATGTAGTAGAACATCTTGGTGAATCAATCCCCCTCAATCTTGAGTTTGTCCGGGATAATGGGGACACTGTAAATTTAGAATCTTATTTCCATCAGGGCAAGCCGGTTGTTCTGGTTCTTGGCTACTATACCTGTCCGATGTTATGCAACCTTGTCATGAATGGCCTTGCCAGCAGTATCAATGAACTGGTTTGGAAGCCGGGAAATGAATACCAGATTGTCAGTGCGAGTATCGATACCACCGAAACCGATCTTGTTGCCGGAGCTAAAAAGGCAAACTACTTAAAAGAGATCAAATTCAAGAACATAGAAAATGGCTGGGATTTTTTAACAACTTCAAGTAATAATACTGCTCTTCTGGCCGAAGCCGTTGGCTTTAAATATTTCTATGATGAAGATCAAAAGCAATATGCCCACCCGGCAGTACTGGTAGTTTTAACAGAAAGCGGTGTAATTTCACGCTACCTGTATGGCATCGAATACAAAGAACGCGATTTCAGGCTGGCCTTACTGGAAGCCTCCGAGGGGAAAATCGGAAGTACGGTTGATAGATTGATTTTATATTGTTTTCATTATGATCCCAATGCCGGCAGTTATGTTGTGTTTGCCGGCAATGTGATGAGAGCGGGCGGCGTTCTAACTGTTGTAATTTTCGGGTCAGCACTGGCAGTATTATGGTGGCACGAACGCAGGAAAAGAAAAGTAAGTGGTCCATATTTCATTAAAAGCAAAAGTAAGGTAAATTAGGAATGGATTCCACTCTGACAACAACTCTTTTCCAGGGAAGCTCTACTATTTCAAACGAAGTTGATACCCTGTTTAGTTTCTTAATTTACAGTTCAATAGTATTTCTCTGTATTGTCGTTTTTGCTTTGATATATTTCAGCCTCAAGTATCGGCATCGTGAAGGGACTGAAGCTGATACGACCTCGGGAGTTGATCATAATCTCAAACTTGAATTAGTCTGGTCGATTATTCCAACTATTCTGGTGATGATTGTATTTATTTGGGGATTTAATGTTTATCTCAAAATGAATGTCGCCCCCAAAGATGCTCTTGAAATCAAAGTGACCGGGCAAAAATGGTTCTGGACATTCGATTACCCCGAAGGGGCAAATACGGTTAATGAACTGGTAGCTCCGGTTGATAAACCGGTCAAACTGCTCATGTCATCAAAGGATGTTATCCATAGTTTTTTTGTTCCTGATTTCCGAATTAAAATGGATGTCCTCCCCAATCGTTATACTATAACATGGTTTGAAGCCACAAAGATCGGAACATACAATCTTTTTTGCACTGAATTTTGCGGTACGGGCCACTCCGAGATGATTGGTAAAGTGCGGATTGTATCTGAAGCAGAATATAATCAATGGCTGGAGAGTACTACTTTGTTAGCTGGTGCAAATGTTCCTCCCGAAGAACTCGGGGCAGTATTATTCTCCCAGAAAGCATGCAAAACCTGCCATAGTGTCGCAGGAAAAACTCTAACCGGACCGCATCTAAACGGTATTTACGGAACAGAAGTGGATATCACCGGAGGAAGTAGAATCCTCGTTGATGAAAATTATATAAGAGAATCAATCCTCGATCCACAGGCTTCAATTGTGGCCGGATTCCAACCGGTGATGCCGACTTTTCAGGGGATATTAAAAGATAGAGAGATTGATGCTCTGATCGCTTATATCAAATCTATCAAATAGATTGGTTGAATTATGAATGAAATACCGGAAGTAAATTATTTAAATAAAACTAAAGGGATCAAGTCCTGGATATTTACACTCGATCATAAGCGGATCGGCGTTTTATATCTTTTTAGCATCATGGCAGCTTTCTTCCTCGGGGGCGTATTTGCCATTTTGATCAGGCTGGAACTGTTAAGTCCTGAAAA
>CAYPUP010000328.1:0-3039 GCA_964413795.1 uncultured Ignavibacteriales bacterium | reverse complement strand
GACGGAATCTGCACAGTATCAGGAGTTACTAAATCTATTAATGACCAATTTGAGGTATACCCTTGCAGGGCAGTATCCTGAAAAGCAATTTGATATTGATTATTCGGACGAACCGCATGATCATCTATCATCTCAATTTCAATAGAACCGGTTCCTCTAAAGTTAGCTGATTTTTGCATCAACCCGATTTTAGCAGGTTTATATCCGCTCGGTCGGAACCCCGGAGTTATATAACCGGTATTATCATCAGTAACAATTTGTCCCGAGGCTGTTCTATCAATAAACTTGGAATTTTCCGAAGGGAAAATATCTTGCTTTGCATCGCCGGCGTCATAGGAACAAACAGCATAGTAATACGTTTGCCCCCTGGTAACTGTTGAATCAATAAATTTATTAACTATACCGGTATTACTCCCGAGATAATAAGTTGTTCCGCTGACTTGTTCAAGCAGAGCGGCTGACGGATAAAAGAATCCCGAAATACTATCCTTTAAATCGTATTGAGCAATTGGTTTATCAAAAGCTAACGTTCCAAGCGCACTTGTAATTTGCCTGGAGTCGATAAATCCTGCGTCGGTCGAACGATAAATTTTATACCCTTGAAAATCTTTTTTCTTGGAGATAAAATCTTTTGAGTTTTCAACAGGAATTCCATCCCAATAAATAAGTACATTACCATCTTCTTGAGTAATTGTAATTTTCGGTTTTTTAGGAGGTTGAGGGAATTTATATCCCGCGTTATAAATTTGCTGAACAATATTTTTGCTTCTAGTGATGTCGTTATAATCAACTCCAAAAAGTAATGCAACAGAAAATGTCTCCGTTTGACCTGATTTTAATGGGAAGTAACCGGAAGAATAAATAAAATCGCCATCCTGTGGTATTGGAGGGATAATATCAAATCTACCAGGGAACATCCTTTCCCACAAAAGCTGATCATTTCTCGGATCAGGTGAAGATTTTTGATTGAAAAAATTAAAACTTGTTAACCCAATTTGATCTGATTCATCGGGGTCTGTCTTTCCGAAGTTTGGTTCACAACCATTTATATTTTGATCGGGAATTCCGTTTCCTTCGGTCCCATCAGCATCAGGACCGGTATAATTTGCATCGTCTTTACCGACACCGTCAGTACCAATATCGTCAACAAGCGGATCCCAATCACCATCTTCATCACCGAAGTAATGAGCCTTAATAACGACATTTTTATTTGCGTCCAAAACATAACTTGAAACAATATTTCCTGCTGCATTATCGCGTCTTTCGTCAATCAACGGATCATCAACAGCTACACCACCTCTATAATCTTTATACCGTAATCCTGTAAGACCTTTTATCGTTCGGGTTTCCAAATGGATAGCTTCATTTTCATCAATCAGACCATCAAGGTCATTATCTATTCCATCATAAGCTGTTGGATCAGGTAACGCTACACCTTGAATACGTGAAGCAATTTGTCCTTCACGGAATTTTGTAACATTAGGATTAATGATAAAACGGACACCCATTGAATAAACTGTATCCACCGTAGCAGTTATGATATGTTTGGTGCGCTCATATGTCACGGGATCAATCAGAATAATAACATCAAAAGCTTTATAGATAACTGCATCAAAATCAGTCTTTACAAACATTTTTGCATTTGGATTTGGAGAGTCATCATCATTGTCAATACCATCAAAAGGGTTTCCCGGAGATTCAAGGTATGCATAACCAACATAGGCCGTTTTTTGTCCGTGGTCACCAATTCCATCGTTATCCCAATTATAAGTAATCCAAGCATCGATGTCAAAGAATCCAAGGTCGTCTGTGTTGTCACTATTTCCGCCAATTACTCCGCCAACAATAGTACCGAAATCAGCTTTTTTGAAATTGTAAGTTCCTTCATTTTTTATATTATATAACCAGAAGATCGTATTTTCAGCTAAGAAACTTGCCCATTGTAAACCGCGGACTGATAATTGTAAACCCATCCCATGCCTTGTCGGATCAGTTGAATCGGGCAGAAAAAGTGTTGCAGGAGAAGTTTCATCGGTAACACCGTTAAACTCATCATCCCATTGATCATCAGCCCAATAATAACTTTCTTGATCTGCAAGGGTTATTCCACGACCAAAATATCCGTTCCATTCCGTTTTGCCATTTGCGTCTTTAAAATTTGGCTTGTCGCGCCAGCCGCCAATAGGCCAGGTGCCGGGAAGATGGCTCATCGCAATTCCTTCTTGCGATACTTTGCTTTCGTATGCGGGATTATTAAATCCCGGCATCGGGTTAAAACCCCAAAAACGACCAGTAATTGGATTTTTTTCATCGTTTTGATTTGGTCTCGGACCTCTTGAAATTGTCACTGAATGAAGTGTGTCTCCATCCTTATTAATAAATTCCAAGCCTATAAGTGGGGTTAAATCCCCTATATAAAATTCCTTGGATTCACGGGGCCATTCGCCACGAATATCAACGCCCTCATTAAAGCCTGATATTGCGCCATCGTTATAAAAAGAAATAGCAACTCTATTTCCTTTATGATAACCAATCCTTCTTAAATCTGGGTTACTTCGTTGGGCAAGGAGATTACCGACCGCAAGAATTAAGATGAGAAATAAATTTATATAATATTTTTTATTCATATCTACCAGCCTTAAAATTAAAAGTTAAAGGAAGCGCCGAGCTCGACTCTTCGCGGTTCCGAGAAAAATGTTGGATTAGTATAAAGATCATCCAAACTATTATAGTACATAGTGGGATTGATCTTCTGAGCCTCCAACTTTCCAAATGTAAACAAAGGATCACCGGTATCGCCGTATAGTCCACGCGGATTGTCTAAATCGAGTAAGTTATAAATCTTGACGAACAAGGTGATCTTATAATTATCGATTTTGAAATCTTTGTACGCTCTTACATCGATATTAAAAACACTTGGTTTGTTATCACTATTCTTAGGGAAAGCGTTTTGTGTAACTAAAGTATTTTTATTTGGTTGTCTTGTATAAGGTTGTCCCGAATAAAAATTACTGATGATCGAAAAACCGTAATTATCCG
>CAYPUP010000327.1:0-3071 GCA_964413795.1 uncultured Ignavibacteriales bacterium | reverse complement strand
GGCCAAAATAATACCAACAATGATAAACGATCGTTTTTGTAACTTAGTCTTCTTCACAGAGCATCTTCAGCCTTTCTTCGGGTGTCATCAATTGGGTAATACGGACACCGAAGTTTTCGTCGATAACAACAACTTCACCCTTGGCAACTATTTTATAGTTCACCAGCACATCGACCGGCTCTCCAGCTAATTTATTCAGCTCGACCACCGAACCCGGCCCCATGCCCAGAATTTCTGAAATAGACATTTTTGTTCGGCCAAGTTCTATCGCTATCGGCAAATTGACATCCATGAGAATATCGATATTCCTTGCATCAGGTATGCTTGCCGGTTCCGAAAGATGCTGAAATCGAGCATTGGACACTTCTGGAGAATCAAATTTTATATCATCAGGAGAGGCTCCTTTTTCGTCATCAGGCAAATCTTCAAGCATAGCCAGCATAGCAGCTTCGGCATCATCCTCAGCACCGCCTCTATTTTTGTTTTTTTCGTCAAATGATTCTTCGGGAGTTCCTTCTCCGGCGGCCGGAGTTTCTTCGGCACTATCTGAAACTTCTTCTACCTGAGGTTCGACCTTTTCTTCATCAGTCATTTTGATCATTCTCCTCCAATGGAGTTTTACATACTTCTAATACCTGAAATGCCCGTTTTTTTCCCGACAGGCCGGGACGAGCCAAAAATTTTCTTTTCCTGTTAACAAAGATATCCATAGGAACACTAATTTTTTTCTCGGAAGGAATGATATCCCCTTTTTTCAATTCCATAAAATCACGAATTTTGATAGATGAATTCAAGAGTACCGCATTGACATCGACATTTACAATTCCCAGGTTGCGCTGGTTGATCTCGCGGTCTTTTTCGAGATTTTTCTTCTTGGTGGCATCAATCCAGTTCTGAGCGGAAAGTTTCATGATAATCGGTTCAAGAGCCATATAAGGATAGCAAATCGTTAACAATCCGGTTGACTGGAAAATTTTAATCTGGAACGAAACGACCACTACCGTTTCACCGGGGGGTACGATCTGGATAAATTGGGGGTTGGTTTCAAAACTTTTTTGCTCTACATTAATATGTAAAATATTTTCCCATGATCTTTCCAGATCGTGATAGAGCTTATTTCCCAGGCGACCCATCACGGTTCGTTCAATAGGAGTTAATTCCCGCTCTGTTTCCAGAATCTTGCCGTTGCCGCCAAACATACGATCAATAAAGGCAAAGGTCAGAGTCGGATTAAAATCAACCAGACTGACTGCTTCCAGAGGAGGCGCACCGAAGGTGTAAGTACAGGACGGGGTTACCAGCGACATGATAAATTCGGAATAAGTAATCTGGTCGACCGAAACTAAATCGACATCGACAATAGTACGCATAACTGTTGACAGGGTCGATCCGTAATGGCCGGCAAAGTTATCATGCATATTTTCCAGCGTACGAATCTGGTCTTTTGATACCCGGTTAGGATGTTTAAAGTCATAAGTAACAATCGACCGCAGCCGATCATCCTCCGGTTCCTTATCCTCAATTTCCTGTTCTCCCGAGGAAACTGTTGTCAACAGAGCATCAATCTCATCCTGAGTTAGAATCTTTGCCACTTAGTATTCCCTTACTGTAAAACAAAATCAGTGTAATAAACACCGGCTATTTCTTCCAATTTCATTAATTGCGCTACCCGTTTTTTAATCTGATAGCGGGCTATTTCTTTCTGTTTCGGGTCAGTTAACTGGGCAACTGTCTTCGATGACAGAATGGTAATCAAAGCATCACGGATAGCCGGTTCGCGAGATTCAAACAAGGTCACTTCTGATGGAGTGTCCAGTTCAAAGGCAAACGAAACCGAAAGGAATCGTGAACCGCCGGTTCCGGCCGGGTTGATCACAATATCCTTAATTGTACAGAGGTTGCCGCTGCCCCCTTCTTTTCCTTCAGATTTACCGCCGTGACTATCTTCTTTTTTGGCATGAGTAGCCTTAGATACTTCTTCTGTTTTTTGTTCCTCGCCTGCATCCGACCCGGAAGTCATCGGTTTGATGACAAAAATAGTCAAAGCCACTCCGATTACAATTGCCCCCACACCAATTCCGCCAAACAGGATCAGTTTATTCGATCCCTTTTTCTTTGGAGGAGTATTCTGTCCTTCGCCGTCTTTTCCTTCGACAACAGTTTTATCTTCATCACCGGCCATTGTTCACTCCTGTGATTACGTTAGCGATGTCCGGAATTATTCGGACATCACTTTCATTGACAAATCCATATGTTTGAATACTATTATTCATCATTATCTCTTAATGTTCACCAGTTCATCGAGCATGGAATCTGAGGTTGTAATTATTCTGGCGTTTGCCTGGAAACCACGCTGAGCGGTGATCATCGACGTAAACTCCTGTGCGATATCCACTGACGAAGATTCCAGCGCCCCGGAGAAGATATCAGCCGAGATAGTTTCGCCAGCTACACCTTCAACAGCACTGCCTGAGTTAGCAGATTCCTGATACAGCGATTTACCCGCTTTTAACAAACCGGCCTGTTTAAAGAAATCATGCAGCACGATCTGCGCCAGCGTTCTGGTTACACCATTGGTGAAAATACCGGCCACATTACCACCTTTATCTATTGTAATCTGGTCCAATAATCCCACTCCATAACCATCCTGTTTTATTAATGAGGCTGTATGCTGGCCGGATGCAAATCCAGTCAAACCATCATAACCGAAAGAAGTACCGGCATTGACAGCAATCTCCATCGTTTCAGCGCCATTATTGGGATCGATGGAAATAGAATCAGCGCCGCCATTGTATTCAAAAGTATTCAATGAACCATCAGCATTAAAAGCGACATATCCTGTACCACCGGTGGTGATAACTTCATTTCCCAAAGTTGTAGCGGTCCATTCCCAACGGTTGGATTGTATTGATTTAAAGAACTCTATCGAAACCGTATGCTTGCCGCCTTGAGAATCAAAAACACTTATCGAGGCGGTGTGAAGAGTGGGTTTAGTAGTAATAATTAAATTATTACCAGTGCTGACCGTTTCTGAAATGCCTGTTGAGCCAGCTGTAATTTCAACACCACCA
>CAYPUP010000326.1:0-3083 GCA_964413795.1 uncultured Ignavibacteriales bacterium | reverse complement strand
AGAAAAAAGATATTACTCACAACATGCAGGTAAATATCGATAAATCGATTAAGCCGATGTTTGCAAGATTAGAAAAACAACTGGCTAAAAAAGAGAAGGCATATCTCGCAAATATCCAAAAAGAATTAGAACAAGTAACCTCTCCATACCTGAATAAATTAACAACAGTTTATTCGGACCTGTCTCCGCGGGATATTGAGATATGTAATCTGATAAAGAACGGCTATTCTTCGAAGGAGATAGCTGAATACTTTAGAGTTTCCGAGGAGGCCATCAGAAGCCGCCGGAAGATTATCCGCAGGAAAATTAAAATTGCCAGCAAAGATATCAATTTGGCTACTTATCTGCAGTCATTAAAATAAAACAGATGCAGCATTAATATTTACTTCTACAGATTCGTTATTTTCAGGGATTAAATTATCATCGGCAATTGGCAGATAAATTGTAAAAGTGCTCCCCTGCCCCACTTTTGATTCGACAAAGAGATGTCCCTTATGGTTTTTGATTATCGAATGGCAGCTTGCCAGACCCAGTCCATTCCCCTTTTCTTTTGTTGTAAAGAAGGGATCGAAAATTCTGTTAATATTTTCCTTAGGAATACCCGCTCCCTGGTCAGCAACAGAAATTCCAACATATTCCCCTTCAGCCAGATTATAAATATTATCAAATTTTAAAGTAATATTTTCAGCTTTAATCCTAAGGATACCACCTTTTGGCATCGCCTGGCTGGCATTTATAATTAAATTATTTATAACCTGGGCAATCTGGCTTTTGTCAATATTTACTTTTTTAAGCTCATCGTTAATTTCATAAATTACATCTAATTTTGAACCGGCTGTTGAAAATGAAACCGTTTCGTAAATCAAATTGACTATTGAATCAACTTTTTTTATAGATGAATCGCCTTTGGCAAAGGTCATTAGTTGGGCAGTCAAATCTTTGGCTCTCAAGCAGGCATTCTCTGCATTTACCAGACATCTTTGGACTTTTTCCATATCTTTTGTTTTATCTTTTGCAAGAGCAATATTACCCATCAACGAGGTCAGCATATTCTTAAAATCATGAGCAATCCCGCCGGCAAGTACGGCTAATGACTCCAGCTTGTCTATTTTATTCAGTTCTTTTTCAGCAAGCATCTTTTCAGTAATATCTTCCACAGATTCAATAGCCGCAACAATATCGCCATCATGATTCTTTAGCGGGGTCGAAATGACCCGATAATTTCTGATCTCATCGCCTACTGGTGTGGAGGTAGTACTCTCATGAATTTCGCCATCTATCAGTGTTTTACAGGTTGGGCAATAATCACAGATTTCATCGCGGGGAGGGTTATTAAAGGCTTTGTAACATTTTGGTTTATCTACGATATCATCATCTGTTAAGTTGAACCAATTTTTCATCTGTTTGTTTATGGAAAGGACTTCCATATCCGGGCTTATAACTGATACACCTAAAGCAAAATTGTCAACGAGACTCTGATATCTTTGCTCTGAATTTTTTAAGTCATTTAAAATCTGATTTTTTTTGGTGATATCTCTGATGAAACCTACAGCATGCCACTGACCTTTTATTTGAAATGATGAGAAAGAGAGCTCTATGGGAATTTCCGTGCCTTCTTTATGAATGCCAAAAAGTTCAACGTTTTTTTCTAAAGCTGCCCCTTCACCTGTTTTAATATAATTTGCAAACGCTTTATTATGGTCTTCGTGAAATCGGGATGGGGTTAAAAGCTTATGAAGATTTTTTCCCAGGACTTCATCTTCCGTATAGCCAAAAATTCTTGTAGCCGCTTTATTCCAGAGGCAGATAATCCCTTTTTCATTAATCATTATGATACCATCACGTGCCTCACTGATAATCATGGGATATAAATGTTCAAATCCGCTCTCTTTCATATTGTTTTCACTCATCTTTCTACCTTGCGTATTATAACCAAGTTAAACCTTTAGGATTATTAAGTAGAAAACCGGTCTGGTGTAAATATCATGCTGATTTTTCATAATGACCGGCTTTCTTCCTTAAATCACCAATTACAAGGTCGCCCCTTTTTTCATTTCACATATTATTTCTCGGTATAACCCGATTTTCATGGAGGAGGAGATATGGGTATGCTATGGGTATCTAAAAATACCCGTTATTGGCAGCCTTTGGAGCATAAAAAGAGATTTTGTGACTATTTCATGTATTTTATACTAAATATCAGTAGTCAGTAGTGTCCGGTAAAAATATAAAAATAGGTTTAAGAACACCATTGTAATTTGGTCTTTTTTTTATCCGGACAGCAGAAACAAGCCTTTAAAATGAGGTGACAAGCCTAATTTTGCTGTGAAAAACCGATAAAGATTTAACACGACCAAACGTTTTTGAGATCTAAAAAAAGGATTCACCGGACAGCATCAATTGGCAAAACCTAACATGTTGTAAATAAGGAACTTAATTATTTGGATGTGGCAAAACTTATAAGAAAAAATTTTAGCCTGACTGTAGTAACTAATCATAATAATTGAAAGGCTCTACGAGACGAATTTTGCAAATGGGTGATTGAAAATGTACTTGAAAAAGAGTGAACTTTTGACCATCTATACGGTTACAAGTAATAATTGTCGGAAATATCCGGATTAAAGATAGAGATTGGGCAGGAATGGGAAAAGATTCTGCCTTTAAGATAAGACAACGAGGAATTAAAATGGCATTAAGAATTTCCCGCAAAGTTTGCAGGCGAGTCAAAATCCGAAAGGATCTAAAAGAATACACCTATTTAGGTTGCCCATTGACCAAAAACCGGTCTCCATGGTGTTTCCGTTCGTGTAAACCAAATGCCGATGGAACCGGCTATTGCGGCCGAGTGGCTCCTCATGGATTCAAGAGTCGTATCCAGCAGGGAATAGAGGATTACAAGAAGAAACAGGCCGAATCATCAACCTTGCTTCGCAATCAGGAACCGACCCGCAACAAAGATGCCTGATTATTTGGGCGTATTGAAAAAGTCATGTATTCTTTGAACGCATAGCTTAGTCTTTTAATCGGGTGACACAAGGCCGCCCTCTACGCGGGATTACAAAGTTAACGCGTAGCGACGGGGC
>CAYPUP010000325.1:0-3084 GCA_964413795.1 uncultured Ignavibacteriales bacterium | reverse complement strand
GTGTTGAAAAAGTACCATTAGCATGTTGTGGCAGGTCTTGTCCGCCCAGACGGATGTGACCTGCCACCATTGTCCAACAAGGGGTTAAGTGTTGGGTCACACACACGCCCTTGGCGTGTCCAAGACCCAACACAACATAACCAGGTTTTTTCAACAACCCCCTTGATTGGGAATCTAATTTTTGAGTAGGGTAGGAGCCCTGTGATCCTGCCTTTTTTATGTACTACTCCCCTTTCCCGTGGCACTTCTTGTATTTTTTGCCGCTGCCGCAGGGGCAGGGATCGTTGCGGCCTACTTTGGGTTGATCCCTCTTAATTGTTTGTACCTGTTTACCCGCCTGTGATGCGGCTGCCATTGGGTTGCTCCCTGTAGCTCCCTGCACCTGTTGCTGAGATCCGGTAGCCAAACCCATTCCGGTAGCATCGGCATGCGAAGTAGTCATATTCTGACGGCGTTCATCTCGTGATTTCTCCGGCATCTTCAACTGAATTTTATAAACCAGATTCACAATCTCCCGATCGATAGTGTAAACCATCTGCTCAAAAATCTTGAAGGCTTCCTTTTTATAAATATCGATCGGTTTCCCCATACCGCCATGATAGGCCCGCAACCCTATACCCGTACGCAACTCATCCATCTCAGCCAAATGATCCCGCCAATGGCGGTCGATAGTTGAAAGGACAGCATAACGTTCCAGTTGCCGCATAACATCCTCGCCGTACATGGACTCTTTCATTTTATAAACTTCCATCGCAACGCCGAGTACTTTTTCCTGCACTATTGGCGGAGTAAGAGCCGGAACATCTTCCTCCTTGAACTTGAAATCGATCAGAAATATTTTTCTCAATTCATCAGTGAACGCAGACATGTTCCATTCTTCAGGATGCTCTTTTTCGGGACAGTACTGCCCGATAATATCCTGCAGGACATCGCCAATCAACTCAACTACCTCATCCTTAATGGATTCCCGTTCGAGAGCTGACAAGCGGCGGCTATAAATCCATGACCGCTGGACATTCATAACATCATCGTAATCGAGGGTATGTTTTCGAATGGCATAGTTCTGGGCTTCGACTTTTTTCTGCGCCCGCTCAATGGCTTTGGTTACCATACTGTGTTCGATAACCTCTCCATCACCTACGCCGAGACGATCCATAATGGAGCCTAATCTATCCCCGCCAAATAGCCGCATAAGATCATCCTCAAGCGACATAAAAAATAGTGATGACCCCGGGTCTCCCTGACGACCGGCACGACCGCGCAACTGGCGATCGATACGGCGGGCTTCGTGGCGCTCGGTACCGACAATATGCAAACCGCCCAAATCCTGAACTCCCTCTCCAAGACGAATATCGGTTCCACGACCAGCCATGTTGGTAGCGATTGTTACTGCACCACGTTGACCGGCATTGGCGACAATTTCCGCCTCACTTTGATGCTGCTTGGCATTGAGGACATTATGCTTTAAACCGGTGCGTTTCAGCATTCGAGACAGTGTCTCTGAAACATCGACTGAAGTTGTGCCGACCAAAATTGGGCGACCTTCATTATGCTTTTCGACAATCTCTTCGATGATGGCATTATATTTTTCCCGGCGAGTGCGGAAGATTTTATCTTCGGCATCATCACGTACAATCGGTTTGTTGGATGGAATTACCATTACATCAAGCTTGTAGATATCAAAAAATTCCTGAGCCTCGGTCTCGGCAGTACCGGTCATACCGGCCAGTTTTTCATACATGCGGAAATAGTTCTGCAGCGTAATGGAGGCCAGGGTTTGAGATTCCGCTTCAACTTTTACATTCTCTTTGGCTTCGATCGATTGATGCAGCCCATCGGAATATCTCCGTCCCGGCAAAACGCGCCCGGTGAACTCATCCACGATCATAACTTTTCCATCCTGAATGACATACTCCACATCTTTTATATAGAGGGAATAAGCTCTCAATAATTGATTCATGGCATGGACTTTTTCAGATCGTTCAGCATGTAGGGCATACAGCTCATCGGTTTTTTTCTTTTTATCTTCCGGGCTTAAAGTGGCATCCCCGTCAACTTCTGAAAGCATAGTCGAAAGATCCGGAATTTCATATAGCCTCTGTTCAGCCGGTTCAAGCTGTTTAATTCCCAGATCCGAAAGAGCAATGCTGTGCTCGCGTTCATCAATAAAATAATAAAGACGTTCATCGATCTCATGCAGTTTTTTATCCCGCATAAAGGATGATTCCACATCGTTGAGCAGCCGTTTCATACCTGGTTCTTTGAGGATTTTCAAAAGCTTATTATTCTTGGGTGCGCCTCTTTGTGCCGCCAATAAAAGAATACCGGCTTCAAATTCATCCCCTTCCTTGCCGTCAGCCAAAATCTTTTCAGCTTTAGACAGCATATCAGTTATTAATTGGGATTGTTTACGGACAATTTTTTCTATCGTTGGTCTCATTTCAAGATAACGGTTATTAACGCTTTGTTCAACATTGCCGGAAATGATCAATGGTGTACGGGCTTCATCAATCAGGATAGAATCGACTTCGTCAATTATTGCATAATAATAATTGCGGTGAACACGGTCATCGGCATGCTGGGCCATATTGTCGCGGAGGTAATCAAATCCAAATTCATTGGCTGTCCCGAAGGTAATATCGCACTTGTACATATCCCGCCGATCAACATTGCGCATCTCGTTCTGGATTACACCTACAGTCAAACCGAGATACTTATAAATCTTCCCCATCCATTCACTATCACGACGAGCCAGATAATCATTGACTGTAACAATATGCACTCCTTTGCCGGAAAGAGCGTTTAGATAACAGGGCAGAGTTGCGACGAGCGTTTTACCTTCACCGGTAGCCATTTCGGCAATTTTTCCCTGATGCAGGGCAATTCCGCCGATAAGCTGGACATCAAAATGAACCATATTCCAGCTAACCGGAAGATCGCAGACATCCCAGGATTGGCCAACATGCCGGCGGCAGGCTTCTTTGACCACCGCAAAAGCCTCGGGCATAATGTCATCGAGAGTTTCGCCCTCAGCCAGTCTTTTCCTGAATTCCTCGGTTTTTCCGACTAATTCCTCTTCAGACA
>CAYPUP010000324.1:0-3086 GCA_964413795.1 uncultured Ignavibacteriales bacterium | reverse complement strand
GTAACCAGCCAGGCTAATGATCCGGCCATTATCAATTTTAACATATTTGCTGCATGCGCAGATGAAAACAGAAGCATTACAGCCAGCAATGATGGTCCCACTATCAACGGAATCGCTAATGGTACAATAAATGGCTCGGTCTCTTCATCGTCCTGCATTTTGAACATTTGATATGGGAAAATCATTTTTATCGATATCAAAAATAGAATAATTCCCCCGGCAATGCTTATCGATTCCTGTCTCAATCCAAGAAATGAAATTATGTGCTTCCCAGTCAAAGCAGTAATAATAATTATAAACAGAGCAAAGAAAAGTTCGCGGATAAGAACTTTCCTTCGTCGTTTGGGATCAACTTTTTCAAGAACCGATAGGAATATCGGTATATTCCCAAACGGGTCCATAATCAGGAAGAGTGTTATAAATATTGAGAAAAAGTCCATTTACCACCTTTTATTATCATCAGGTTAAAAGAGAGAATATACATTGGTTTTGATATTGGCAAACAAAAAGAGAATTCTTTTCGAAACCCTTCAGTATTAATTAAGACAATACTGCCGATATTTGAGTAAGGGAGATTCCTAATGAAAAATTAATTAAAAGGATATCATTTATGGAAGATAGTAGACTGTTAAAAATTATTGTAAAAAAATGTCCTTGTTGTGGTCAACAATTCAGTTTCAACGATTTATTGAAACAACCATACATTGAACCCAAAGGGATTACATTTTATGATAATAAACCTGAAATGAATATGTTCTTTTTCAATCACATCTGTGAAAATTGCAATACAACTTTTGCTATTCCTGCCAAAGATTTTACAGGCTTTTTAACTGAAGATGTTCCCGATAAGGTTTTAGCCGGCCTTCCTGAATGTGAAAAGCGTTGTTTGGACATTAATGATAAAAACGAGTGCACTCAAAATTGTCAATGGGCTCCTTTCAGACGCTTCATCATCCAATTGATTGAAGAGAAAGAGAAATTGAAAGCTCCCGTTGTAAAATAAATTAAATCCAGTAATAAATATAATAATCCGCTTCTTTATCTTTATTCTTCTATAAAGAGTTTTATCTCAAATCGAAACTAAGAAGCTGCGCTTTGTCCGAGGATTTCACTATTGAAGGAATTGATTTTGATAAAGGGGATTTCGTCGAGTTTGATGAAGAGGGGAAAATAACTGTCGCCAAAAAATAAAGATAAAATCATCCGGTGTCGATAGAGGTATTATACATTAAAAAATAATAATGAGCATTAATGAAAGTACTACTTATTGCCTCGACATCGGGTCACTGCATGGATATCAAGAAATGGCTTGAAGAGTCAGAGATTGAGGTCATTACTATTCATTCCTGCCGGCAAAGCCGCAAAATTGTCGAAAATGACGTTGATATTGATCTGATTATCCTTGATGCCTTAGCTGCTGAAGATTATGGACTTAAGTTCCTGCGTTGGATTAAAGGGGATCAACGGTTAAGAGTGATTCCGATTATTGTTGCCGGAAAAAATATCACCGAAGAATTGGTCGAACAGTATCTTCAGTTGGGAACCGATGATATCCTTCTTCTGCCCAATTCCAAAACAACCATTGAAGCCAAAATTGCCAAATATGAATCACATGGCCGTCCTACTATTTTATTGGTTGATGATGAACCGGGGATTCTGGATATTCTATCAGATTTCCTGCGCCTGAATCGCTATCAATGTCTGAAAGCATCCTCTGCGGAAGAAGCACTGACCCTATTAAAAGAAAAATCGATTGATGCAGTTGTCACCGATATCTTGCTCCCTGGCAAAACAGGAATTGATCTGCTTGAAATGATAAAAGAAGATAATCCCTATATGCCGGTTATATTGATTACCGGTTTTTCAGGTAAATTCACTCCCAAAGATGCAATCAACATGGGAGCCGATGGCTTTTTCTCCAAGCCTTTTAATAATATTGAGTTATCATATAAGCTGCGCTTGATCCTCTCTCAAAAGAGAGGGTATCAAATAGCATCAATGAATTAATTATTTTAATTAAACAGGCTCTGCCTGTTTGATCGTTGACGCAGGGGTTGAAGACCTATATATTCCTCTCTTCAAAATTTATAAGGAGGAATAGTGGAAGCGACCTATAAACAACCCGAAGTCACCCCCGAAATGGTAGAAGCCCATGGACTCAATACCGAAGAATACGAACGGATTAAAAAGATTCTTGGGCGTGAACCCAATTATACCGAATTAGGCATCTTCTCGGTCATGTGGTCGGAACACTGCTCCTATAAAAACTCGATCGGCCTGCTCAAAACTCTCCCTCGCACCGGTAAAAATCTATTGGCTGAAGCCGGCGAAGAAAATGCCGGAGCGGTTGATATCGGTGGTGGTCTCGCGGTTGTTTTTAAAATCGAATCCCATAATCATCCCTCAGCGGTTGAACCCTATCAGGGGGCAGCAACCGGAGTAGGCGGTATTCTTCGGGATATTTTCACTATGGGAGCCCGCCCGATTGCCAGCCTGAATTCTCTGCGTTTTGGTTCGCCTGAAAATCCAAGGGTCCGTTATCTCGTGGATGGAGTGGTTCGAGGGATCGGTGATTACGGCAACTCTTTTGGCGTCCCCACTGTCGCCGGCGAAGTTTATTTTGATGAAGCCTACACCGGCAATCCCCTTATCAATGCCATGGCGGTCGGACTGGTCAAAACTGATGGAATCGTCTCTGCCACTGCCAAAGGGGAAGGCAACCCGGTGATGATTGTCGGCTCTACTACCGGACGGGATGGCATTCACGGGGCTACTTTTGCTTCGGTTGAACTTAGTGAAAAATCTGAAAGCCAGCGATCCTCGGTACAGGTAGGCGATCCCTTTACGGAAAAATTACTGGTCGAAGCCACTCTGGAAATTATCGCTGAAGATCTGGTGGTCGGCATTCAGGATATGGGGGCGGCTGGAATTACCTGCTCCTGTACGGAGATGTCGGCTAAAGGGGAAAGCGGAATCATGATCGATATCGATAAAGTGCCAGTACGTGAACCGGGGATGATCCCCTATGAAACCCTTCTTTCCGAATCTCAGGAACGGATGCTGGTTTGCGTTAAAAAAGGAAAAGA
>CAYPUP010000323.1:0-3099 GCA_964413795.1 uncultured Ignavibacteriales bacterium | reverse complement strand
TTAAGTCCTGAAAAAGTTTTAATGGATGCCCAGACTTACAATCAGGTATTTACTCTGCATGGGGCAGTCATGATATTCCTTTTTATTATCCCCTCGATTCCGGCGGCACTGGGTAACTTTCTCCTGCCGCAAATGATTGGGGCCAAAGATGTCGCTTTCCCCAAATTGAACCTGGCCAGTTGGTGGATTTATATATTAGGCTCAATATTTGCCGTAATCTCTATTGCGGCCGGTTCGGTTGATACCGGTTGGACATTTTATACGCCATACAGCACGACAACTAATACTTCTGTCATAGCGATGACCTTAGGAGTCTTTATATTGGGCTTTTCCTCGATTTTTACAGGCCTTAATTTTATTGTCACCATTCATAAAATGAGAACCCCCGGACAGACATGGTTTAAACTACCTTTATTTGTCTGGGGTTTATATGCTACGGCTATTATTCAGGTATTAGCCACGCCCGTTTTGGGGATTACGATGATACTACTCATAATGGAGCGTGTGGCGGGAATCGGAATATTCGATCCGGCTATGGGGGGAGATCCTGTTCTGTACCAGCATTTCTTCTGGTTCTATTCCCATCCGGCGGTGTACATTATGATTCTGCCCGGAATGGGAATAATTAGCGAATTGATATCAGTCTTCTCCAGAAAGAAAATTTTTGGCTACAAAGCCATTGCCTTTTCCAGCCTGGCCATTGCTTTGATAAGTTTTCTGGTCTGGGGACACCATATGTTTGTCAGCGGACAATCCCAGTTAGCTTCCCTGATATTTTCATTTTTAACCTTCTTTGTCGGCATACCATCGGGGATCAAAATATTCAACTGGCTGGCAACTATGTATAAAGGGAAAATTAGTTTTGAATCACCCATGTTATATGCCTTTTCGTTTTTGTTTTTGTTCACTATCGGCGGGTTGACTGGAATATTTTTGGGGTCACTTGCTGTGGATGTTCACTTGCATGACACCTATTTTGTGGTCGCTCATTTCCATTATGTTATGGTTGGAGGGACAGTGATGGCATTCCTCGGCGGTATTCACTACTGGTGGCCGAAAATATGGGGAAGGATGTACAACGAACGCCTGGCAAAAATTTCCGCAGCGCTGGTCTTTATTGGCTTCAACATGACTTTTTTCACTCAGTTTATTTTGGGCTTTGAAGGGATGCCTCGTCGTTATTATACTTATCTTGACCAGTATCAGCCGTTGCATGGGTTTTCTTCAGTTGGTTCCTGGGTCATGGCGGTCGGATTTATTCTGATGGGCTATTATTTGATTCATTCAATTTACAAAGGAAAGCCTGCCGGAAATAATCCCTGGGGAGGGCTTACAATGGAATGGACAAATTCCTCACCCCCCCCGACTGAAAATTTTTTGGTAGATCCTGTTCTGACACATGGCCCGTATGATTATGATAAAATTATGCCGGAAAGGACATTTAAAGGATGAGCGATAATCACTCTATAGATCATCCGAAACATCTGGCTCATCATTTTCATGATTCCGAGCAACAGAGTGAATCAGCCAAAATGGGAATGTGGATATTTCTTCTGACGGAGATTTTACTTTTTGGCGGCCTGTTTGTTGCGTATACGATATATCGCGTATGGAACCCGGATATGTTTATTAATGCCCATAAGCAGCTTGATGTTTTTATGGGTAGTCTAAACACAATTGTCCTGATTACCAGCTCAATAACAATTGCTCTGGCTATTCGCTCCATTCAGTTAGAAAATCGTAAAAATTCAATTAGATTGCTTATTGCCACGCTGCTTTTAGCTGGAGTTTTTCTGGTCGTAAAATATTTCGAATACAGCCATAAGTTTCACCTTGGCCAGCTTCCGGGCGAATACTATACCTTTACCGGTATAGAAGGAACCAATCCGCATATTTTTTTCAGCGTCTATTTTCTGATGACCGGACTTCATGGTATTCACGTAATTGCAGGCATTGGCGTGATATCCTGGGTGCTGCGCAAAACGATTAAAGGCCAGCTTTCATCAAGCTATTACACACCTATGGAATTATCAGGTCTCTACTGGCATCTGGTTGACATAATATGGATTTTCTTGTTCCCTTTACTTTATTTGATAGGCTAAAAATGGAAAATAAAAATCATGCTGCTGAACATCATATTATCCCCTTAAAGACTTATCTCGGTGTTGGAGCAATTCTTTTCTTTTTAACAGCTGTTACGGTATGGGTTGCTCAGATTAATCTGGGTGGATGGAATGCTGTGGTTGCAGTTTCCATTGCTGTAGTTAAGGCAAGTTTTGTGGCATTAATTTATATGCATCTGAAATATGACAATAAGATCTATTCGGTTATCTTTTTGACAGCTTTGGTCTTTTTAGCAATTTTTATTGCTTTAACCATGTTTGATACTGTTAACAGGGGTCATATTTACGAGACTACGAATAAACCAATTAATAAAAATGCCAGAATATATGATAATCCTGTAATTCCGGATTCTTTAGCGGTTAAGGCCGATTCTCTTTCTGAAAATAATAGGGAAGATAATTAGAATATAAATTCAAGGGGAATGTTTTAGACCAGAAATAATCTGATTCAAACAGGGATGGTTGATATATGAAAAGTTTTATGAAACTGGCCTCAATAGCCACGTTTGCTACTTACTGTCTGATATTTGTCGGTGGGTTGGTTCGTGTCTCCGGTGCGGGATTGGGTTGTCCCGATTGGCCCAAATGTTTTGGGAGCTGGATACCGCCATTAAATATCAGTCAGCTTCCGACCGAAATTGATCCCAACTTATTTAATTTTACCCTGGCTTGGATTGAGTACATAAATCGACTGTTTGGGATGACCGTCGGGATGTTAATTGCAGTTGTTGCATTCTGGGCGCTAATTAAATTTACAAAACAGATTAAAATTGTGGTTCCATCTGCGCTGGCGGGAGTTCTGGTTGCTTTTGAAGGCTGGCAGGGGAGCCAGGTAGTCGCATCGGGGCTGGAGCCGATAATTGTATCGGCCCATCTGGTGATTGCTTTTATTATTGCCAGTCTGCTTCTCTATGTAACCCAGCAAGCCTATTATCAAACTAATCCCGACACAGAGAGGGAATCATCTTATCCTGAG
>CAYPUP010000322.1:0-3121 GCA_964413795.1 uncultured Ignavibacteriales bacterium | reverse complement strand
CTTTTTTTCTAATTTACACTATTCTTCAAACAATTGCTAATATACAAGGTCGAAACCCCTGTGGTTTCGACATTCTTTTGATATTCCCGGATAGGAAAAAAGTCAGGAGGGCAGACCTTCTGAACTACGTGGTTCATGACATTATTTAATAGTAAAACCGAAACATGAATAATGGTTCACCCTTACTTATGCCCATTCATTAACTTGACGACTGTCAAAAATAAAGATACTTTTCCGGAAATAAATTTTCATTTGTATAAAAAAATATGAATAAGCTGATTCTGAAACCAAAAGAAGACTACCGCATTAAAGCCGGACATCTATGGGTTTTCAGCAATGAAATAGATAAAATAACCGATCTCGGTGAAAATGGTCAACTGGTTGAAGTTGTTAACTCCAATGGACAGTTTCTTGGACAAGCTTACTACAATCGCCATACCTTGATTGCCGCTCGATTTTTAACTCGTAAAAGAGAAGAGATCAATACCGATTTCTTTGTGCGTCGCCTGCAGGAAGCAAAAATATGGCGTGAACATATCTATGGTACCGATTGTTCCTGTCGGCTGGTCTACTCTGAGGGGGATTTCCTGCCCGGGGTGATCATCGACCGATACGATAAATATCTTGTGGTACAGATACTTACTCTCGGGATGGAAAATTTACGGGAATATCTTCTTGAATCAATTATTGAAGTTTTTAAGCCTGAAGGTATTCTTTTTCGAAATGATTCAGCCTTCCGTAAACTGGAAGGATTGGAGCTGGAAACGGAAGTAGTTTTTGGAATTATACCGGATAAGGTAATTATTGAAGAAGTCGGAGCCCGTTTTAATATCGATATGAAAGAGGGTCAGAAAACCGGTTTCTTTTTTGACCAGCGGGATACCCGCGCCCTGGTGAAACAACTGGCTATAAAACAAAAAGTGCTGGATTGTTTTTCTTATACTGGGGGATTTTCCATCAATAGCGCCCTTGGCGGCGCTACCTCTGTGATGGCGGTCGATGAATCTTCTCCGGCTCTGGAAATTCTACAGGAAAATACTCATATCAACAAAATCAACAATATCGTTACTACTCTGCAGGGAAACTGTTTTAACATACTCCGAGATTTTCACAGCCATAAAAACCAATTTGATTTGATAATCCTCGATCCTCCGGCTTTTATAAAAAGTAAAAGTAACCTGAAGAGTGGTCTATCGGGCTATCGGGAGATTAACCGCTCAGCCATGCGGTTGCTGGCACCGGGAGGTATCCTGGTAACCTGCAGTTGTTCTCAAAACCTGAATATCGAGGATTTTAAAAATATTATATTTCAGGCGGCAATCAGCACCGGTAAACACTTTTTCCTTCGAAACTTTTTCACTCAGGCTCAGGATCATCCTGTTTTACAAGCCATGCCGGAAACGCAATACCTTAAAGGATTTGTTCTGCAAACCTTGTAATAGTCGGGATGCCCCGGATCGAGATCAGTTCTGTAGGTTGAAACCCCTGCGGTTTCGACACAGCTCAGTATGGCAGAACTCTTTAGCAGTTCTGACATATTTATATTCTTTTTTGAAAGTAAAAGGCAGAACCGATAAATGGTAAATGGTTCTACATTTACTGCCATCGCTTGTTGTTCGCAATTTTAAAAAAGGCGGATCCGAAGACGGATCCACCCTACAAAATTGGAAATATGCAAAACATAGATACCCGCTTTCGCGAGTATGACAATTCTATAATCTACAATTCAATCATTTATTTCTTCGCAGGGAATCGGGAGCGCATTTGCTGATAATATGTTGTGCCGGTAGTGAGGCTGGATGACAACGGCTGCATATTTGCTATCTGGGATTTGGCGTTGGCAATGCGTTCCTGGCTCTCCGGATGGGATGAAAATGCTTCAAATATACCAGACCCACCTGATCCCCCCAACTCAGCCAACTTCTGAAACATTGTAACTGCACCATTAGGATTGTAGCCGGCTTTGACCATATATTGAATGCCGTAGCTGTCGGCTTCGCGTTCGTAATCGCGGGAATACTTGGCAAAAAGTAAATTCATCCCAACTCCGATAGCGAGATCACGTACTTTGTTATCTTCATCACCGAATACAAGTTCATAAGCCATTGAGACACCAAGAGCCGCCTTAATATTTCTGACACTGTGGCGGGCAACCACATGCGAAATTTCATGCGCCATCACCGCCGCCATCTCGGATTCGTTATCCATCTCACGAAGTAGTCCCGAATAAAAATAGACAAATCCCCCCGGAGCGGCAAAAGCGTTGATCTGATCCGATTCTATAACTTTAAAATGATATTCGATATCCTTGCGATCCGAAACAGAAACAATCTTCTGCCCTACCCTGTTTATGTAATCCTGCCATTCCTGATCAGGCAAAAACTTTTCGGTCTTCTCCAACTCTTCAGCCATCCCGGCCCCGATAGAGACTTCCTGTTCAACCGGAACGATTATAAACGACTGTTTCCCCCCTGGACCTGTTGTGGCACAGCCGGAAATTAGAATCGTAGCTGATAGTATCAGGCTGAAAAATATTGGAAATGATTTCTTATTCATTATTTAACTCCCATGTTAGTATTACATCTCAGAAGGACATCCGCCATTGGCGGACTGACCTTCTCAAAAAAACATCTCTCTATTAATAAAACTTATAAAATAAAACAGGCAATGCCTGTGCCAATGGCACTTAGAGTTTGGCTTTGTCGGCCAGATCGCCAATAATCGGGAAGTGATAGTTTCTCCCCTGCAGAGCAAAAATTATCCCTGCTAATGAAAGTCCAAAAGCCAGGACAAGAATTACTTTGAAGACAAAATCAGAGATGCCGTCGATCAGAAACAAGCCGCCAACCAGTTCGATAAGAAAGAGCATCACTCCCTGGCGGGCATGGAACTGGGCTTCCTTATTATCTCTCATATTCAGAAGAGGAATAAAACAAAGAAACGGGATATAAGCCAGCACTGCCGCCATCCGCCCTTCCTCGGAAGTAAATCCCTCACTTTTGGGAACACTTTCAGATCGATTATGTCCTGTTTCCTGATCCAGAACCGGAACTTCTTGAGGGGGTTGTTCTTCGGGGTCGTTTTTGAAAAACGAATCACTCATAGCATCTCCCTGGGGAAT
>CAYPUP010000321.1:0-3146 GCA_964413795.1 uncultured Ignavibacteriales bacterium | reverse complement strand
AGTTGAATTAGAAACTAATACACTGATGGTTACGGTCCAAAATACTTTTATTTGAACATGATCAATTCGCAGAGTATCAGTAGTAGTTGATTGCTTATTAATTATTACTCCAAATGTTGATGCATTGATTTCAGCTGGAGTCCAGGATGTATTCCACAAGGCATTTGTTGTGCCTGTACCGGTTATATCACCATCTGTCCCGGGATTAAGGACTCCTTGAATAATATCCCCGACTGTACCGGAACCATTTTTTGTCAGAGCAATATCAACCGTTCGCTTACTTTCAGTGTCTCCATCAGCCTGACCGTTAATTCGTATATATAAGGAATCAATAACTGCATTAGTAGGAACACTGACAGAGAAATTTGTTATATACAGGTTATCTTTGTCAGCATTACTATATTCTACTCTGTTTGCATCCTCAAGATACACATTGGTTGGATTTATCCAGTTAGTCCCGAAGGAAGAAGCAGGGTCATAATAATCCCCGGAGGCTGCAAGTAGAGTATGAGGAAGTATTATCAATAATAACAAGAACTTATTCATTTTAATCCCATTTAAACCTAATTTCAGATTAAATGCTAAGGATTCGACAAATAGTCTAAAATTGTAAGCCATATCATTATCCATCGGAATATACTTTAACTAATTAACTTATGTAAATGAAGATTCAAATAGAGTTCTTAATTGTTATTGATGATTTCATTATATTTTTCTAAACAAAAATGTTTTCATATCAGTCGTTAATTTGACCAAATAGGAATATTTGGATCAGGTACATTTAGAAAATATATTTATTAATATCTGTATTAGGGTATTTGCATATTGACATTTTATTCTAATCTTGTTCTATTTAGATACTATGAAAGGTGTTAAAATATGACATTTAATAAATTAAAGATTCTGATTTTAAGTTTTTTCATACTCTTGAGTTTAATAGTACTTTTAAGCGGATGCAGTAAAGAAACCGGATCAACCGTAACGCTTACTCTGAATGTAGAACCTGCATCAATGCAAAGAGAGACCGTTATAGATGTTAATCCGGAACCACAGAAAGTGGTCGTAACCAACCCTGCTTATCAAGCAATTACATTCTCAGCTATTGCTCAGGAATCCTGGGTAAGGCTAAGTATCTGGGGCGGGGGACAAGTAGTTGATCGTATGGCTCCTGATTCTTTTGTTATAAGTATAGCCTCCAGGACACTACCGGCCGGATATTATGTCGACACTGTTTGGGTTACCTCAGATGAAGTGGTTAATTCTCCTGTCGGAATTGAAGTCACCCTGCTTGTCGGAGACTATTTAGAGGTTACTCCAGATTCTTTAGTTTTTAATGCTATCACTTTTAGAGGAAGTCCACTGTCACAGTCATTTAATATTAACTCAGTCGGCGGAGTTGAATTTGATTATTCGCTGACCCAAAAAAGCTCCTGGCTTGATCTTCCCCGTGCTACCGGAACGACACCAGAGGATTTAGATATCAGCGTCAATTCAACTGGATTGTCACCTGGATATTATTATGATACGATTACAATAGATGCTGCCCTGGCTGTAAATTCACCTATGTACGTTCCAACTTCGCTGAGCGTTCTAAGTTGGGAGCGGACAGATCATCCCTTTATAGATAAAACCACACTGAACGAAGCCTTTTTTATAGATGATATGCATGGATGGATTGTCGGTTATGTTAATACTATTCCCAGAACCGGATATATAATAGCAACTGATGATGGTGGAGAAAACTGGGATGTACAGGAACTTGATGTTGTCGGTATTCTTGGGGATGTGATATTCAATGATCTGAATACAGGGTATGTTTGTGGTGAGCAGGGATTGATTAGGAAAACAATCAATGGCGGAGACTACTGGTTGACAAAGAGAACACAAGATTCAACTGATCTTGACCTGCTAAGTATTTCTTTTGGAGACAACAATAATGGATGGATTTGTGGTGATAGTGGAAAGATATATAATACATCAGATGCCGGGGAGACCTGGGTGAACCAGACAAGCAATGTTGATTTCGATTTAAGCGCGATTGATTTTGTCAGTTCCGACAGCGGCTGGATTGTAGGTAATGCCGGAACTATACTTTTTACTGCCGATGGAGGGAATAATTGGGTTATCCAAAATTCTCCAGGTTCACCTGATCTCAGGGGTGTTTATTTCAAGAATAATATTGAAGGTTGGGCTGTGGGCTTGTATGGCACAATCCTCCATACTACAAACAGCGGCGTCACATGGAGTCTATTGAGTACAGGATTGGATACGGAATATAGAAGTATATCTTTTTGTAGCTGCGGTCAGGGGTGGATTGTTGGAAATAATGGTACCATATTGTATTCATCCAATGGCATTTCATGGGTTGAACAGCTAAGCGGGACCGGTAGTATTCTGCAGGGAATATATATGATATCCAATACCAGGGGATGGGCTGTAGGACATGAGGGTACAATTCTTTATACTGAAGTTGGCGGGCATTAAAGTGTAATAAAAATATTTTTATATATATTTTAAAAGCCTCAGATTATTCTGAGGCTTTTCTTTTTATCAAATAAATTGCCAAACCGGCCAAAAAGAGAAGAGCTGAAATAAGCTGATTGTAAGTCGGTTCAATTCCACCAAGGTTGAAATGCATGGCTTCTTCATAGTACCTTACATATTCAATTGCAAATCTGAAAACTGCCTCAATCATAAAAAGGAGAGCAACTGCCTGGCCTATGAATTTTCTGTTTACTACTATAAAATGCAGCAGGATAAATATGCCCAGACCATAGAGAGATGAATACAATTGCGATGGATGTATGGGGGCATCATGAAAAACGGAATAGGGGATACTTCCCGGAGGGAATGAGATGCCCCAGGGAAGATCAGTTGGAGTACCAAAACAGCAGCCATTGAGAAAACAACCAACTCTGGTAAAAGCTAATCCCAATCCCAGGGTGGGTGAAAAATAATCGAAAACATCTAAAATGGATAATTTCTTTACATAGCAGTACAGCATGGTTCCGGCAATAGCAACAATGATTCCGCCATATAAATTTAAACCGGCAATGCCAAACTGTTCTGATTGGAACGGATTGAAAGCAGCCCCCCAGTTTCCGCTGAATTCACTCAAATGAAAGAGGATATAGAATAATCGAGCT
>CAYPUP010000320.1:0-3203 GCA_964413795.1 uncultured Ignavibacteriales bacterium | reverse complement strand
AATGAGATTCTTGTCCGCGGTGAAACTTTGTCTCTTTGTTATGTAAAAAGAAATAAGAAATATAAATTACTGATAATGATGGCTGGTTTCATACCGGGGATATGGGAAGTCTTGACGAAAATGGTTCACTGATTGTATCTGGCAGAAAAGATAATATATTTATATCCGGCGGAGAGAATATTAATCCCGAGACAATCGAAGCCGCCATTCTGGAATTAAATAATATCGATGATGTAGTGGTAGTGGGGATTGATGATCAGGAATTTGGACAGAGGCCGGTAGCATTTTTGAAATTATCGATAAAAATAGAATCACAGGAAATAGAAAAATCGCTACGAGGTAGCTTACCAGGTTATATGATTCCGATTGCCTTTTATGAATTACCGGAGGATAACAAGCAGGGGGGGATTAAAAACAACAGATATAAGCTCAAAGAGTTGGCTGAGCAATTATATTCTTCTAAGATTCAATCTTCTTAAGTTCCTCGATAAGTTTTTCCGGCAGGGCAATTGGCTTGTTGCTTTTCTTATCTACCGCAGCATGAGTAGTGTTGCATGTCGCAGTAATTTCACCATCGCCATTTGATATTTCATAATTCAAAACATACGAAGTATGGCCGATTTTTTTGGTTTTAACTGCAACCTTAATTATATCTCCTGCGTACATGGGTTTATGGTAATTGCTTTCAGCATTTACGATAAGAAGAAGGTATGAGGAGTGATTGATCATGTCTCTGAAATTAAAACCAATCGATTCCATGAATTGCTCGTAGGCATCATGGGCAAATTTAAAATAATTGGCAAAGAAAAGAACTCCGGCGGCATCGGCATCGTGCAGCCTTACTTTCATATTAAGAGTATACATTTTAATCCCTCATTATTAATAAATTTCAGTGTACATATATGAAATTAAGTATATATTTGCAAGCTAAGTATGATTAAATGCAAC
The DNA here is from genome assembly GCA_964413795.1 of uncultured Ignavibacteriales bacterium. GTDB lineage: Bacteria > Zixibacteria > MSB-5A5 > GN15 > FEB-12 > DAOWMZ01. The sequence continues at coordinate 2,255 of CAYPUP010000320.1, read as the reverse complement.
TAAGAAAGGTTAAAGAATGAAAAACAGTTCAAGAAGAGTAGTGCTTAATTTATTGGTAGTGGCATTACTATTGGTTTCTGTAATTTCTCTTTCTGCTTTTGGGGCCTCAAAAGCAATCCCGCAAAGAGCAGATATAGAAGACAAATACAAATGGAATTTGAAAGATATATATCTTTCCGAGGAAGCCTGGGAAGCTGATTATAAATTTCTCGATGAAAATATGGAACGAATGGCTCAGTTTCAGGGCAAATTAGGGGAATCATCCGATATGCTTTTGAAGTGTTTTCAGCTTCGAGACAGCTTATATTTGATCGAAAATAATCTTTGGGTTTACAGTTATCTTAATCTTGATGAAGATAATCGGGAAAGCAAATATCAGGAGCTCACCCAGCGCATTCAAGGCTTGTCCTCAAGAATGAGTACTTTTATGTCATATATCGATCCGGAGCTACTCACAATCCCAAATGATAAGCTATTAGGATTCCTTAATACAAATATAGAACTTGGTGTGTATCGTTTTAGCCTTGAGAATTTGATACGCCAGAAGGAACATATTCTCTCTGATAAAGAAGAGCGGATATTGTCACTGGCTTCTCCAGTTGTTTCGTCCCCATCGCAGATCTTTTCCATGATTGATGAGGCTGATATGGATTATGGAACAATTGTTGATGATGATGGCGAAGAAATCCAGCTTACTAAGGAGCGTTACTATAGCCTGATGGAAACAGCCAGCCGTGACGTCCGCCGGGCGGCAAACCAGACATATAATACGGCTTATCTTAACAGAATCAATACCCTGGCTGCAACTCTGGCTTCATCGATCAAAAAAGACTATTTCTTTATGAAGGCGCGCGGTTACAATAGCTGTCTGGAAATGGGTTTGGATGCTGATAATATCCCCCCGGAAGTTTTTCATAGTTTAGTTAAAGCGGTCAATGATAATCTGGCGCCACTTCACAAGCTTACTTCGATTCGCAAAAGAATCCTTGGATATGATACCCTGTATAACTATGATCTTGCAGTCCCGTTGGTTCCGGAAGCTCGGAAAGAGTATTCCTATGAGGAAGCTAAGAAGATTGTTCTCAAAGGCTTGGAACCGATGGGAAAGGAATATCTCTCAAAGTTCAATGAAGGTCTTGAATCCCGCTGGATTGATGTTTACGAAACCGAGGGAAAAGGTTCGGGAGCCTATCAGTGGGGGACCTATTCCACCCATCCTTTTATTCTTTTAAATCATAACAACACTCTCAATTCGGTTTTTACCATTGCCCATGAAATGGGGCATGCTATGCACAGCTATTACACCCATAAAAATGAACCATATGTTTATGGGGATAATACTCTTTTTGTGGCTGAAGTCGCCTCGACCTGCAACGAAGCGGTGCTGATGAAATACTGGCTGGAGCATTCCACTGACAAGATGGAAAAACTGGCTCTGCTGAATTATTATATCGAGCAGATCATGGGGACATTTTATACCCAGGTTATGTTCTCTGAATTTGAAATTGCCGCTCACCAGGTTATAGAAGATGGGGGTGCTCTTTCCGCCGATCAGATGCGGAAGATCTATCGTGACATTTACCAAAAATACTGGGGGCCGGAGCTGGTTCTGGATTCCCTGAATGATATGGGTTGTATGCGGATCGGGCATTTCTACCGCCAGTATTATGTTTACAAATATGCCACCAGTTATGCCGCCGCTCAAATGATGTCACAGCGGATTCTCGAAGACCCTAATTATTTGGATACTTATATCAACTTCCTTTCCACGGGAACCTCAAAATATCCGGTTGATATTTTAAAGGATGCCGGAGTTGATGTAACTTCCACCGAACCGGTCGAAAGAACAATTGCATTGTTTTCTGATCTGGTTGATGAGTTGGAAGTACTTCTATTAGAAAATCAATAGGCATTGCCTATTTCATTTAAGAATAAGACACCGCCTGGGTTCTACTGGCGGTGTTTTTTTATTTTTCGTGATGATGAAAGATCTATAATACAACAATATAAATATTTGTATTGAAATTTACTTTCATTTACAAAAAATAGTTATATAATTCGGTTGATTTTAGGTCGAATTGTCTGAAATTATGGAACTGACAAATGGTGAATTAGTTATACTGATTAATGATAATTTATTAATATTAGAAGGAGGAATTTAGTTATGATGATTTCAACAAAGATGGTTAAAGCGATTAACGAACAGGTCGCCGCTGAATGGGGATCGTATTATATTTATCTGGCGATGTCCTATA
>CAYPUP010000319.1:0-3203 GCA_964413795.1 uncultured Ignavibacteriales bacterium | reverse complement strand
AATAATCCCGGTTGGGGCAGGACCGATAAATGGCGCACCACCGCCGGGAGTGGCGTTTAGTAAAATACCGCTCACTCCTCCATAAGGCGGCCAAAAGCCGCTGGTATGACCCACCGAGGTATAATAAGTCATTCCTAAAGGTGAAGCCGAAATGCTTGGATTCCACTCAGAGACAAACGGCAGTGTCGGAGCAATCGGTCCTAAATTGATCCAGCTTCCCGGGGCGCCACCGGCAGGTGAAAAGGCGTGCCCCACTAATTGACCAGCCGGACCGGGACCCATAAATTCGGTATAAACTGAATAAACCTGACCGGGAATTACTTCGCTCCAGGCGACCGAAGAATTTTGATGTTCAGCGCCGGGAGCGCCACCGGGATGAACCAAAGCATTGGGAGCGGCGTTGGCCAGACTGGCGATCATACCTATTGTAATAATAGATATAGCCAGAAAAATTCCAAACTCCCGTGAGATTGACAATTTTGTGTTCATAAGTTGTTGTCCTCCAATGAACATTTTAGTGATTCTATTTTTAATTCTATTTGCGGGGAAATTATTTTGTTTAAAGGCAGCCATCTCTGATAATTCCAATTTTATTTTAGAGTCAATTTTAATGGAATTACAGACTGGAAAGGATAAAGTTGGTGGAAAAGTCTATTTTTGATAAGAAAACAGCCACCTTATTATAAGATTGCAGTTGTTCCGTAGCTGGCGGACATCTCCATCTGCGAGCTATTTTATAATATTTCTTGGTGCACGAGGAGAGGTTGTCCCAAAAGTAAATAATATGGTTATATTGCGAAAATTTGTTTGGATATGTAAAACCCAAATTGCTCTTTGGCAATACCTTCGAAATTCCCACCGCAAGCAGATGGGGCACTACAAACAAAAATTCATAGTTATGGGACAACCTCAGGACGTACGTCACCCACGAATGACCACCGAAGATGCGATGGAGAGCTTGAATAACCTAACAGCGTTTTTCGAGCATCTGATTCGCTGGGACCGAGAGGGGGGTACCCAGAAACAGGGAGGGACTGTTGCTTAGTAGCCTCGTAAGGATTCTTCTCTCAATTGCTGGAGATACTCTCGCTGCTGACGAATCATGTAGCCTTGTAGCTCGAAACCCCTGCGGTTTCGACATCTTCTATTCAAGCGGAGAGATAGGGATTCGAACCCTAGATAGGGGTTACCTATACACACTTTCCAGGCGTGCGCCTTCAGCCGCTCGGCCATCTCTCCGTTAAATAAGGTTGTACCGATAAAATCGGCTCCCCTAAAGTACATGAATTACGAAAAAAGACAAGGATAAATTTCCTGATTACTTTTAACAAAATACATGTTATTTATTTACTCGTTAATGATCAACTGATGGCAATTGGTAAAAAATTGGCGAATGGTAAGCTGTACTACCACAATGGAAGTAATCGTCACTGCCGATAAAAGCATATAGGCCACCACTATCTGCAGTAATACCGCCTCCAGCGGTTCCGCTCCGCCAAGAATCATCCCGGTCATAGCTCCCGGCAAAGCCACCAAACCGACCGTTTTCATAAAATTAAGAATTGAAATCATCCCGGTTGTGGTAGCCTCTTTCTGATATCTTTGAGAAGCCTGATTCCAGGTTTTACCAAGTGATAACGAAGTTTCAATAGCCAGACGGTTATTTTTAATATCCGATACCAAACGATCGAGACTCAGGGTACAGGCATTCATAGAGTTGCTGATTATCATACCTCCCAATGGGATTATATAACGGGCCGTAAACCAGTCGGTATTAATGGCTATCAATGACACCAGGGTAACTAATGCCCCGGTCACTATTGCCGTAAAACAGATCAAAAAAGCTTTCGGCATTTGCTTGACCCGCTTTGAGGCGGTGTGGGAAGCTATCAATATCATAACGATTATCACGATTAAATTAAGAAGAAAATAATCCGGTTCAAAAATGTATTTTAAAGCATAACCGATTGCTATCAGTTGAATAAACGAGCGAATCGTGCCCACGATCATATCTTTGGCGGTATCAATTTTCCAGTAGCGGCTGATGCCAATAGCCAAAAGAACCAGAACCAAAGATTTAAGAACATGAATGTAAGTTATTTCACTCATCGTAACTGCTTATTTTTATATTTCTTGCCCAATTCCGATCTGGGGTCGTTTATAATTTGCTCAACCGGTCCGAATTCTATCAGTTTACCATCCACCAACAATACCGCCTCACCTCTTAAGCGAAGCGCCTGATCGGGATGATGGGTGACAACTATCACGGTCAAATCCGTATTTTTTACTATTTCAAGAATTGTCTGTTCGATAGCTTCGGTATAAGTCGGATCAAGCGAGGAGGTCGGTTCATCGAGCATAATAATTTCCGGTTTGGTGGCAAGAAGCCTCCCCAGAGCCACTCTCTGGCTTTGACCGACCGAGAGATTATTTACTTTTCGATTGAGGATTTCTTTATCAATTTGAACCTGACTCAAAATTTTATCTATCTCTTCATCGGTAATCGCCTCATTGGCATACAAAAAATTATCCTTAACCGTTTCCGGAAAAAGATAGGGCGTTTGAAACAGATAACCGATTTTTTTTCTAATCCTTTCTGGTGCGTTATCACAGGCGGAGGAATCATGAAAAAATACTTCCCCCGAAGTAGGTTCATCAAGCCGGTTTAACAAACGCAGAAATGATGATTTCCCGGCGCCGGAGGGACCGATGATACTATATATTTTATTTTTTTCAAAAGAGAGAGAAATATTATCTATGATAACTTTCCCGGTGACTTCTCTACACAGTGATTCCGTTCGAAGGATGATATTGCCGTTCACTTCTTATCCTCGGTGGCATCAAAATATAAAAATCGTTCCAGAAGTTTGACATAATCCGACCAGCCGGGCAGTTCCACTTTAGTGCGGATTCGGTCAAGAGCGGCCATCTTGGAATCGATCTCATCGCAGAAATATATGATAAACGCTTCCGGCATCATCGGCTGAACCGGGGTTTCAAATTCCCCCTGATGGGAAAGAATCAGATGCCGCAGTTTAGTCAACAGTGATTCGGGAAAAGTTTCAATCTTATGCGCCCGTTCATAAATCCAGGTGTCAGCGATACAGATATGCCCGACAAGACGTCCCTGATCGGTATAGTCAATTGAAGTTTTAACGGCATAGGTATCAACTTTGCCGACATCATGCAGGAGTCCACCGAAA
>CAYPUP010000318.1:0-3227 GCA_964413795.1 uncultured Ignavibacteriales bacterium | reverse complement strand
CGGTCTTCAAAGTTCCAAAAAATGATTCCATCACCGCATTGTCCCAGCAATCACCTTTACCCGGAACAGCAACATTTTCTAGTAGCACAAACCCTGGGATTTTTCAATGGCTTACGGGTGAAGATGATGTTGGTACCCATCATATTACTTTTTATGCAGCTGATGGTGTTGATCCCAGTATGATTGATTCTCTGGCTATGGAAATTACTGTCCTTGACATGAATTTACCTCCCCAATGGGACTTTGATCTTAGTGTTGATACACTTTTTGAGAATGATACTTTACAATTTATGGTTGAATTCTGGGATCCGGATTCTACGATTCCGATAATAGAGGGCCACCTTGCGGGAGACGACACCCTTGCGACAAATATGATAGTATTGGATTCTGGAAATGGAAAGGCTGTCTTTACTTTTACCCCTGACAGCTTTCAGGGTAATCGCAATCCATTTAATTACCATATCAGATTTACTTTTTATGATAGTGAGAATTCAGCAATCTCAGTAGAAACTCCATCAAAGCTAATTCGTGTTTATAATGAAAACTCAGGAATAGAAACACCAAATCTTACTTTATCTGAGAGCGGGCTATTGGCAATAACCGGAGACACTACATTAGAGTTTGATCTTTATGCCAGTAATACAAACGGTGATCTACCTGTTATTACCTCCAGTGAATTACCGGGAAGCTCCTCTTTAGTACATCTGGCTGATTCTGTGAATTCAGTTCATCAATTATTTCACTATACTCCATTGCCAGGTACTGATAGTACATTCGAGATTACTTTTTATGCAACTACTGAAAACCTGGTTGATTCGGCAACAGTTTTAATAAACGTCACCAAAGCCAATAGTATCCCCTGGGTATTTTTAAACACCTATCAAAAGGATTCTGTTACTGAAGGCTCAATTCTTCATACGCTGGTTCAGGCTTTCGACGCCGATAGTGTTTATCCGATATTGGATGCTTTCCTTGATGGTCGCGACACTCTGGCTACAAATATGACATTTTATGATTCAGGTAATGGAGTTGGGGTACTTACCTTCTCTCCCAATCAGATTCAGGGGAATTCGCCCGTTCCAAAATTCTATTATGTCCGTTTTAGCGCCCAGGATCCTGATTACCTTGATGCTATCACTATCAGCTATACCTGGACTATAAAAGTATTTGATTCCGGACTACCCTGTTGTATCGGTGTTAAAGGGGATGTCGATTATGACGGCAATGGTATTGGCGTAAATGTTGCAGATATAGTCTTCTTGATTAATTATGTCCTCAAATACCAGGGGGCAATACCCTGTTTCGGGGAAGCTGATATGGATCAATCCGGCACCTTGAATATGTCCGATATAATCATATTAGTTGATTACATCTTCAAAGGCGGTTCAATTCCAAACTGCCAGTAGTACAAGACAACAATTTGTATTCTTTTATTTTGTTGAAAATTAGTTTAAAACAAAAAATTATTTTGAACGAATAAGGTATAATATTGTTGCATTAATTAGGAGTTTGATATAAAATTCCGATTGTTTTTTTTGAAGAATGTTGTATATTAAAACAACGGGGTCAATCCCTACCACCAACCGCCTTGTTGATAAATTCTTACTTTGAAACGCAAAATTTGCGGGCTTAAACTTAGCTCGTGGAGGAATATTATGAAACTGTGTCCCATAATGGGGCTCTTTGTCTCTCTAATGATCTTTAGTGTTTCTGCCAGTGCTCTGGAAGTAAATACCGGTTTATCTGACGAAATGGTTGTAAGATCAAAAGTATCAGGGAGCAATTCTTTAACTGATAATGAATTAACGGAGATGGCCTTAGCAATTAACAATTTTGAAATTAAAATTGAAAGGACTAATAATTCTTACCAGGGACAGCATGAATATGTTGATATTTCCGTCAATAGCGGGACTGAAGATATTTGGGGATTCGATATTCTAATTGCTTATGACGCCTCAACCCTTTCTTTCCAAACAGCTACGGCCGGAACCGTTTATCAGACTTGTGGATGGGAATATTTTACTTATAGATATGGAAATAATGGAAATTGCGGAAATTCATGTCCCAGCGGTTTGGTCAGAATAGTCGGGTTTGCTGAATATAATAATGGCCCTCATCACCCTACATGCTTTAACGCTACCGGTAAAACATTATTTTTTCTTGATTTCCTTGTTACCGATGACCGTACCTTTGAATGTATGTATGTTCCTATCCGTTTCTTCTGGATGGATTGTGGAGATAATGCCATATCTTATCATGAGCTTGCTGATGTTTCTAATCCATATTCACAGAAATTGGGGATTTCAAATCATGTTTATGATTTTGAAGGCCGGGAGATAACAAATATAAATTCCGTATTCCCTTCTTATTTTGGTGCACCGAATGTCCCCTGTCTTGATGGCGACAAAGATCTACCGGTCAGGTTTATCGATTTTATCAATGGAGGAATCAACATAGTCTGTGCTGATTCGATTGATGCCCGCGGTGATTTGAATCTCAACGGAATTGCCAATGAAGTTTCCGATGCCGTCTTGTACACCAACTACTTTGTTTATGGCTTAAAAGTGTTTGAGAATTTTCAAGCCCAGGTGGCAGCTTCAGATGTAAATGCTGATGGTCTTTCATTAACGGTCGGCGATCTGGTCTATCTGATCCGCATTGTTTGCGGTGATGCCCTTCCGATTCCTAAAATTGCGCCGGTATCGGCTAACGTAATAATTAATGATAATATAAGTGTTGATAATAAAATGGGAGCCGCTTCAATCAGCGTCGAAGGTGATGTTGCCCCGGAACTGCTGATTGATAACATGGAATTAAAATACAGCTACAATGCTGAGGAGAATGTGACGCACGTTTTGGTTTATTCTTTTGAAGGCGGCCAATCGTTCTCTGGTGAATTTATCAGGCCCAATGGAAAAGTGCTGGGTATCGAACTGGCAACTTACGAAGGGGCTCCCGTAAAAATTGATATGCTGCCATCAACATTTTCATTAAAACAAAACTACCCAAATCCGTTTAACCCAGCCACTACGATTGAATTTACCCTTCCCCCGCAAACAGAATGGACATTGAACATTTACAATGTTGCCGGCCAGGAAGTTTTTTCAACCGAAGGATATTCATCTGCTGGTGAAATAAAAGTTGAATGGGTGGCTGACTCAAACCAATCTTCAGGGATATATTTCTACCGACTTAAAGCCGGTGAATTTACTGATTCTAAGAAAATG
>CAYPUP010000317.1:0-3236 GCA_964413795.1 uncultured Ignavibacteriales bacterium | reverse complement strand
TTTTACAAATCCTATAATTGTCGGCTTCAATACCAGGGTTGTTACTCCCGGGATTAGTTCCATTGCCTTAGGAATAATTGCAGCCAAGCTTTCATCAAGGGCCATAGGTATTTTAAATTTTCCATAGTTTGAAAGCTGAAGTATTCCCAGATAGTCTTTTACCGGTTCCTCAATGTAGGCAATCTTTATGTCATCTATTCCCTTTCCAAAATATATGGCATCTTTGATGCCCCAGGCGCGGTTGGCGTCTAATGTCAGAACACCCGAATCTTTTATTAAATAATTCACTTTACGAACAAGTTCTATATCTTCATCCAAACTCTGTCGTCCGACTTTGAGCTTGAACAATTTATATCCCTCAGATATTAACCTATTAGTACTCTCAATTATCTCATCTTCACTTCCAGCTAAAAGAGCATTGACCTTAATATGATCGTTGGCATTATCTGACAATAATTTTCTTAGCGGAACTTTTTTAATATGCGAAATTAAATTCAGAGTAGCGGTACATAATCCAAACTCAACCGACGGATATAATTTTGCCTCGATAGCATGTTCTATAATAGTTTCTATAAGGGGCGAGTCTAATAAACCAGGCAGTACAATATCAAGAGGCATGTTTTTAATAGACCGTATAATTTGTTCTTCGGCCTGTTCCATAGTCTCCCTGCTGAAGCCGAGCAATGGAGCAATTTCGCCCAGGGCTAATATTTTATCATTCTCACAGAATGCTAAAATCAATCCCTGCCTTAAAGCAGCTGCTTGCCCCTTAAGTATTAGATCTCTCTTTAAAGGGATGTTATAGCGAAATAATCTTAATCGCACATCATTCATAACAGCCAGCCTATAGAAAACAATATCGAATTTAGCAGTAAAAGCTGCCCGGTTGAGGCGAGAACATTATTGAGTTCTCTACCTATAATAGTATATACTTTTTTGATAAGGGGAACCGCAACTATTAGTGTTAATAGAGATATCAATGAAAAGTACTTATCTGAAATAAATAATACAATCAATAGCGGAATTATTATCCCTATAATCACTGAAGCTGAGTATTGAATTCTGGCATACGGTACCCCAAATCTGACTGCCAGCGTTTTTTTACCGACTCTTTTATCATTATCGATATCTCTCAGATTATTAACAGTCAAAATTGCAACTGAAAAAAGACCGGGAGATAAACCGGCTAATAATACGATATAATTGATATCAAGTGTCTGGACATAGTATGTCCCCCCAACTGCTACCGGACCAAAAAAAATAAGAACGAAAATATCAGCAAGACCGTTATATCCCAGCGGATATGGGCCACCGGTATAAAGGATTCCAAACAGAATCGAACTCAAACCGATAATTACAATCGGCCACCCTCCTCTAAATACCAAATAAACTCCCGCAATAAGCGCCAGGGAAAAAATACTGTATGTCGCTTTTTTCATGGTGGATGGGGTAACCATGCCCGATTGTGTCACTCGGGTCGGCCCAAGACGCTCCCCTTCATCGGCTCCTTTTTTGTAATCATAATAATCATTGGCAAAGTTAGTCCCGATCTGAATTAAGAGCGCTCCAATCACGGCAGCGATACATGATAACAGATGAAACCCGCCTGACTCATAAGCCATAGCTGTCCCTATCAACACTGGCGCCATTGCTGCCGGAAGTGTTTTAGGGCGGGATGCAATTACCCATGTTTTTAAAGGAATGTCAATCATCTTTTATAATACTACCAACGCAATAATAAAACCAGTAATGCGGACCTACGGCTGTCTGGGAAATTTAGAGAAGTCAGGTTTCCGTTTTTCGACAAAAGCATTGCGTCCTTCCTGTCCTTCTTCGGTCATATAAAACAGCATCGTGGCATTCCCGGCCAGTTCCTGAAGTCCGGCTTGTCCGTCGCAATCGGCGTTAAGTGCCGCCTTAAGACAGCGAATCGCTATCGGTGAGTTAGCTAAAATTTCCCGACACCATTTGACCGTCTCTTCTTCGAGATTATCATAGGGAACAACGGTGTTAACTAAACCCATCTCCAATGCCTGTTGGGCATCATATTGCCGACAGAGAAACCATATTTCCCGCGCTTTCTTCTGACCGACAATACGAGCCATATAACTCGCTCCATAGCCGCCATCAAATGAACCCACCTTTGGACCAGTCTGTCCGAATATGGCGTTTTCCGCAGCAATAGTTAAATCACACATCAGATGCAGCACATGCCCTCCGCCGATAGCATAACCGGCCACCATCGCAATAATCGGTTTGGGGCAGGTTCTGATTTGTCTCTGAAAATCCAATACATTGAGGCGATTGACCCCTTCGTCATCGGTATAGCCGGAATCCCCTCTAATTTTTTGATCTCCACCGGAACAGAAAGCTTTTTCACCTTGACCGGTAAGGATCACAACACCGATTTTTGGATCATCTTTGGCATCAGCCAATGCCTGGCTCATTTCAAAAACGGTAAGGGGCCGGAAAGCATTACGGACTTCGGGACGGTTGATAGTAATTTTGGCTATTCCCTCAGCTTTATGATATAAAATATCTTTATATTTTTTGGCTTCCAGCCATTCTATTTTTTCCATCAAAACCTCTATTATTTAAATCAGAAAATTTTTCACAACCTCAGAATAAATATCCGGCATTTCAAAATGAACATTATGTCCGGCATCGGGGATTATACTCAAATTAGCACCCGGTATCAATACCACCATCTCTTTAGCTATCGCTTTAAATTTAATATCCAAATCGCCGGCAAGCAACAGAGTTGGGCTTTTTATTTTTTTCAATTCTTTCCACAATGAAGGCTGTACGCCCGTTCCCATATGAAGCAATGATAGAGCGTACCCCTCTTTATTCTCTCGGCGAGATTCCATCATCTTTTTCAATTTTGTCTCATCCTGCCTCAATGATGCAAACAATGGCTGACGATACCAGGTTTCGATAAAATCTTCAAAGTCGTTATCTAAAATTTTTTGGGCTAGTTTTTTATCCTGTTCAATTCTTTCGCTTCGTTCTTTTTCTGTTTTCAAACCGGGTGATACGGATTCCAGTATTACTTTATCAAAATATTCAGGATATTTAATCACTAAATATAATCCCAGCCTCCCCCCCATTGAATATGATACCAAATGGCATTTACTGATTTTTTTTTGATTTATAAATTCGACAACACCTTCAGCCGTCTTTTCCATACGGTAACAATTATCAGCCCCATTAACTATCGTATCTCCATGACCAGG
>CAYPUP010000316.1:0-3239 GCA_964413795.1 uncultured Ignavibacteriales bacterium | reverse complement strand
GATAGACATTCTTTAAATCTTTATCCCCGATATTTTCAACCTGATAATCAAAAAGGATGAAATCATCAGCATAGGAAAAACTCCAGGCCATCGACCTTTGATAAATTTTTACTCCTAATGGAATATGCTGGCGATTATCATAATCATCCCAGTGTACTATACTCGGATCAGAAAGAGTATCCATATATTCACATGAAATGTCCTGTTCAGAATAGGCGTCTTCATCATAAAAAGGACTATTTGGATCTAAAGATTTATAAGTAAATCCCCCTGAAGGTTTAAAAGGTTCAACATCAGGCCAGAATTCCTCATTTTGATAAAAGTCCTCAGTACCTGTTGAGACGAGCGTATCCCTGCCTACAACAGCTCCAATCCATATTGCTCCAACCCACAAATAGACCAGATCACTGTTCTTGGGGTAAGTACATGAAGGAATATTTTCACCGGTAAATGGATCAGGAACCGATTGTCCATAATTTCCAAAAGTACCCTTGTTGGAAATGGCCAACTGGATATTCCCGCGGTTATGTGCGGTATAATCGACGACAATCTGTGATGTGCTGAATGTCTTTTTTTCTTTTTTTATTATTTCCAGTTTGGGATTAATACCGGTATCATAGGCGTTTAGCTTATTGGTTAACAGGCTAATACCTATTGCAAACAATAAAAAATATTTATAAAACAGAGGACTAATTCGGGAAAAGATCATAATTAATCTTTACATTATTACAGAGAATTTGCCTATATGAGTCTCCCAGTTATCTGCCTCGATCACATAATAATATAAACCTGAAACTACCATCTGAGTATTCCTTGTAATCAAATCCCAGGTCTCATGGGTGGATTTCGGGTCGGACGGATCAACATCATGATCAATTTCCTGGACAAGATCACCATCAATACTATAAATACTAATCTTACAAGTGGGCGGAATATTGGTAAAATGAAGCTTCCTTAACCGGTCATCAGGTCGATCCTGTTCACCTCTTCCTTCAAAGCCAGTTTGTCGGTATTGAGCATCAAGGCGGTATGGATTTGGATAAACCGAGACTTCAAATTCTTTGTTAAGAACCTGATCAGTAGATGCCTGTGCATACGAACTTGCAGCATTAAGAGTCACCGATGATTCAAGAGCGCCAAGATCAAAACCTGGCGAGCCAAAATCAAAAGCTGTCACATTTACATAATATTCTACAGTTGGGAGTAAATCTTTTATAATATACTCATATTCAAAATACTTAAGATAGCCGTCTTCGGTTAGTTCTTCCGGTCGAGCGGAATCGGCTAATAAGGTTGATGGATATGGCTGATCAGGATATTTTTTTCTTATAGTATTTAAAATGCCTTGATCGGAAACATTAAAATCCTGTTTCTCAAAATAATATGTCATGTTGGGATAATATGGCGAGGTGTATGGTGATGTTCTGCTATAGATCAAAGGATCCAGATTCTCATCATTAAAATACGATCTGAGATCCTCAAGCAGGAAAGGAGCTTGAGATAAATCCCACTCACCCAGCAGAGTATCAAAAACATACATATTATAATCATCTCTGTCATAGGATGCAATCACACTATAACTCGCGGCTCGATCATCTCGAGCTAAATAAATGCGATAGCCTTCAAAATCGACCTCTCTTAAAAATATGTCCTTTTCTGTTTCGCTTCTTGCTCCGTTAAACCTGACTTTAATATAGCCGGGTTCGGATGTAAGCCAGAATACAGGTGGCGGTGGCGGGGCAGCTCCGGTAAAGTCGGGTACACCATCACCTCGATACCAGTCTGTATCAGCAACCATAGAATCAATTTGGCAGACTCGGAACTCACCAGAGTATCCATCCCCATCAGTATCGACTCCGGGATTATCATACACTCTCTCTGCCCAGGTTGAGTTTAGAGCCAAATCTTCGAAGTGCATCTTTGCATAAAAAGCTTCCGGGTTTTGGGGCATATTATCGGTTGCATTATTCCTGTCCGTATGTAGTCCTTCTCCACCCATATAAGCAAAAGAAATCGGAAGAGTTTGCCCGACACGAATATCAAATGGCCCAAAGGAAAGTAAATATCTTGTATCCAACCCTCCAGCCCAGTCAGGAACCTGATTTTGCGGCGGGTAGAGCCATAAAGAATCGGTCTGTTGAATGGTCCCCACGAAGGCCTGATCGTAATCAAATTCACCATTACTCATAATATAATATTTGTTGCGATCACCCTCAGGCGTACCAAGTCCTCCTGTCCCAAAATCTCTGAAATCTTCCTTAATTCGACCAACCCCGGCTTTTTCACGCGGACCAAAATCCAATTGACCGGAAGGAGAACTAATCCACCAATTAAATGAGACTACTAAACTCTCTGCGGGAGTTCTTACAACACGCATCGCTGTGAGATCAGGAGATGGATGTATTTTATTAAAATCACCATCCATATCAGCTGTCCAGGCAACATTGACCGTATCGGTGAATTCACACCCTTTATAATCTATCTTGATAGTTTCAAGGAAACCTGCGATATCATCAGAATATTGGGTCCCATCGTTAAAACCAACATCGGCATCAACATAAAATCCCATATAAACATCTTCAAGATCTCTAACACCCACATTTTTTATACTATAATCAAACAGAACGAAATCTTCAGCATAAGAATAAGACCACGCATATGACTGTTCTGTAACGCCAACATATAATGGTTTGTGAGCTTGTCCGAAAATATCAGGATCAATACCATCTGTAAAAGTGTCAGAATAAGTACAAATATAATCCTCTTCTGACACAGCATCTATAAATCGGGGACTTTCAGGATCGACGTTCGAGCGATAAATCATATCGCCAAACGGTGAGACATCAGGTGCAAATTCCTGTATAAAAGACCAACCATCAGCTCCGAGAGAAACGGCTGTATCTCTTCCAATAATTGCCCCTATCCAGAATGCTCCGGCAAATAGATGTCCGATATTTGACCCTTTGGGATATTCACATGACTGGACTTCACCACCGGTAAAACAATCGCCTGCACCTGCAACAGTAAATCCGCCGCCAAAGGTTGCATTATTATTAATGCCAAGGGCAATTTTGCCAACCCTATGAGCTGCTCGGCAATCAGCATGATTTACTGTTGTGAATTGTTTATTATCTTTTTTCCCATCTCGATCAAATTCAGCACGACTATAAATTGAACCGGATACAATCAGAGAAAAAACAATAATAAAAATTAACTTTTTGCACATATAAGTCCTTATT
>CAYPUP010000315.1:0-3249 GCA_964413795.1 uncultured Ignavibacteriales bacterium | reverse complement strand
CTGAAAATTCTTCCAACACCCTGGCGCGCCCCGCCTCGCCAAGCTGGCGCGCAAGAGCTGGATCTAAAAGCAATCTGGTCACCGCGTTAGCCACATCTAAAGGGTTGTCAGGGTCCACCATCAAGCCCGTTTGACCATCCAGGACGGCGTCCGAAACGCCGCCAGAACGTCCGGCAACTACCGGTTTGCCAAACAAATTGGCTTCCAAGTAAACAATACCAAAACCTTCAATATCGCCTTTTTCGGGAATCTCGCGGCTGATCATGGCAAACACGTCGCATAAGGCATAATAAGAACCTAAATCGTCATCTGAGACATAACCCGTAAATGTGATGTGAGATTCCACGCTCAAGTCTTTGGCAAGTTTTCTGAGTTGAACTTCGTACGAGCCACGACCAGCAATGATGTAGTGAACATTTGGTATTTTATTGAGGATTTCGGGCAATGCCCGAATCATCATATCCTGTCCTTTGCGTTCTACCAATCTGCCCATGCTCAAGATACATTTTTTCCCCTGCAAGCCAAATTTTTTCTGAATTACATCCGGGGCGATGTTCCCATTTAATCTTTCGATGTTCACATTTGGATTCACAACGTGAATTTTATCCGGCGTTACGCCAATATCCTTTGAAATTTCCCCCGCCCGCTGACTATCTGGAAAGACATTCTGCGCGGCGCATAACAATGGGTTAAAGAGAAAGCGAGTAACCTGCTTTTGGTGCCGAAGCATTTCCGCACCATAGGTAAATACCCCAAAGGGGATCCCTGTTTGTGTGTGAACCCACCAGGCAGGGAGCATTAATGTGTGATGAGCTTCGCCGCATAAAATATAGTCATAATTTTTTTCTTTTCGCAATTCCTGATAATAATACAGAGCAAGGTATTTATATTTTGAAGCTGATGTACCCCAGCTTTCGGGAAGTGGTAAGCGCTTAATGTAAAATTTTTGTTGAGAGTCAAAAGACTGCCAATCCCGTGTAGGCATTCCAATAACACTAAGGATTACTGGAAAATTTTGGGCAATCAAACCCAAATGTTCGGAAATTCCACCGACCACGGGGGGAAAATTTCCAGCAAGAAGGATGACCTTACATATGTTATTCATGCGCGGGTTTCCATTTATCTTTAAGCAGGGCATGCAAAGTCAGAATCAACCTGAAACTTGCGGTATATCATCAATTTGTCTCATCTTTTATCGCCCTCCACAAATTGGCGCTGAAAACTCTCAAAAGTTTCCCGGTCATCGGCACAAATAGCCAATAAATCGAGGGACTTGGCAAGATTATCGCGACGATAGTATAAGTGTTCAATCCTGGATTGGTTTATAAATTCTTTGTCCAGCACAAAAGTGGTCTTCTCTCTCTTCCGCTTACCGGCAAGAGAGTCGCGAAGGCGTCGCGCCATAGTTAACATAAATTTGGGCGCCATCCTTTTTATTCTTGCTTTTATAAGCGCACTATGCACGCGATTAAACTCGATTGAATAAATATGATCTGCCGCAAAAAGTCCAAAGACACTTACGTTGGGAAAAAAATTATCCAATAAAGATTTAAGCTCAAGGGCAGTAAATTCGCGATGGTGAAGCGGATTCAATGGTTTCATCCCAGGGTCCAACCTGATGGAAGAGTTTGGAGTTGTGAAGACGACAATTCCTTTTGGAGAGAGCACCCTTTTTATTTCACTAATATATTTATCGTATCCAATAACGTGTTCAATAACCTGAAAACTTACGACTGTGTCAAATTCGCCATCGTGGAAAGGAAGTTGCTCTCCATCCACCTTCCGAAACTCTATCCCAAGTTCGGCATATTTGTTCCTTGCAAAGGATAGGGCCTTCTCTGAAACATCCACTCCCACAACCTTACTGACAGCTTTGGACAAAATTGCAGTGCCAAAACCCGTATTACACCCCAAATCCAGCACTTTTTTGATTTCAGCCAATCGTGCCACCTCCGTATAAGCAAAAACATGCAAGAGCTGTAAAATATATTCATCCTTGGATTGAAAATTTTCTGCTTCGATCAAAAAATGTTCGTTTGCTTGAAATTTAATCATTTCCTCGTGTGATAACATGGCAATCTCCTTTTCATCTCTTTTTTGATGTTCTATTTTTGAACCTATAATCGAACAATACCCATTTTTCGCCTTACCAATTCAAGCAAATCCAATATGAATCTTATTTCAAAGGATTCGAAGAAACCAACTAAAACCAATAGCAAAGGCATACATAGAAATAAAACCGCTGACGTCAATAGGCTTAAGACAGGCGAAGGCGCATGCACCAAGTAGTGAACAAGAGCAATGATGAACACAGTTAAAAATAGTTTAATAATGCGTATATATTGCAATTTAACCGGGTACGCCCATTCTCCAGCCAATAAAGTAAATATGCCTGCTCCGCTAACTGTAACCATTGTTGCCCAAGCCGCCCCCTGCCAACCCCATCGCGGTATCCACATCCAATTGAGTAATAGATTCAAACACGCCATTGATGCAATTATCATGCTGTTAAGAATCGTTCTTTTCATCAGGTGCAGGAAAATGGCGGCCCAATAGTATATGACATGAAATAAATAGGCGATAAGCACATATGGGATAACATTGGCAGCCTGCGCAAACTTTCCTGAACCAAGTAATCTTACGATTTCGCCTGAAAAGAGGAATATCCCCAAGCCCACGAAACTAAAAGCAGCGAGTAAATAAGTTAATACTCTGGAATATTCATGCTCCAAATTATTTTTGAAGGATGAATATAGCGATAACATATACGGTCCCCAGGCTAATTGGAAAGGCGTTATTATCGCCATCTGGGCAATGAGGCCAACCTTGTATCCCAAACCATAAAGCCCTACTTCCGAAAGGTCGCGATAATACGCCAAAAAGTAGCGGTCCGCAGAGTTTAGAATCAACCAACCCAGCATCCCAAACACCAGCGGAAAGCCAAAACCGAATAGTTTTTTTGCCCATCGTACAGATATTGAGCGACCAGAGCCAAAAAACTTTATAGTGGCAATCAGATTAATGCCCCAAACTGCGATCAAGTTACCATATAACACACCAACCAGCTTCATATTCATAAAGCGAATAAGCAGAATATTCAACAGCGTTGACGCCAAAAAGAAGAGTATTGAGACAATAATATATGCGCGCGCGTCCTGACGGGCGCGATAGTAAGCAAAATATTGCTGGTTGAGCGCTCCGCCGATCGCCCATAAAAATGCCAGCGCAATCAATTCGCCATAATTTTTA
>CAYPUP010000314.1:0-3254 GCA_964413795.1 uncultured Ignavibacteriales bacterium | reverse complement strand
CTCGACGACCAGCCGGTTATCGGATTGGCGAAAAAACTCGAAGAAGTATTTATTCCCAGTATTTCTGATCCGATTGTAATCAAAAAGACCTCCCCTGCATTGATGCTGTTGAAAAGAATACGGGACGAGGCGCATCGCTTTGCTATCACCTATAATAGAAAAGTTCGATCCAAAAGGACTATTAAATCGGCTCTTGATGAAATCAAAGGGATCGGGCCGGCAAAGAGGCAATTATTGTTAAACACATTCGGATCGGTGGAAAGAATTAAGCAGTTAAATGCTGATGAACTGACAAAACTCAAAGGTATTACAAAAGAACTGGCTGATTTAATTTTAAGATCACTGACATAAATGATTGAATTGACTTAAAAACTTTTTTATACTCCCCTTATGCCAGATCAACCAAAAGCATATACAGTAACCGCTATCTCCCGCATGATTAAAGGGGTTCTGGAAGAGACCTTTAATAATATCTGGGTTGAAGGGGAGATTTCCAATTATATCAATCACTCCTCAGGTCATCGATATTTTAGTCTGAAAGATGATAATGCGGTTATCAAAGTCACTATCTGGCGTTCAGTTGGAGCCGGATTAAAATTTGAACCGGAGAACGGACAGAAAGTCTTAGCTTATGGCGATATTGCGGTTTGGGAGAAAGGGGGAAATTATCAGTTAAACTGCCGTAAAATGGTTCCGGTTGGAGTGGGTGAACTCGAACTTGCTTTTCGCCAGTTGGATGAAAAACTTACCGCCGAAGGACTGTTTGATCCTTCAAAAAAGCAGGCAATTCCTGATTATGCCAAGAAAATAGGTGTCATTACTTCACTCACCGGAGCGGCAATAAGGGATATTATTCAAATTTCCCGGAGACGTAATCCTTTGGTTGAGATATTGATCTATCCGGCCAAAGTTCAGGGGGATGGGGCGGAAATTACTATTGCTGAGGGTATCAAATATTTTAATTCCAGAGATGACATTGATCTTTTAATAGTAGGTCGAGGTGGTGGATCGCTTGAAGATCTCTGGCCTTTTAATACCGAGATAACTGTCAGAGCTATTGCTGACTCAAAAATTCCGGTAATTTCAGCGGTTGGTCATGAAATTGATATATCATTGTCCGATAAAGCGGCTGATCTTCGCGCCCCGACCCCCTCAGCAGCAGCAGAATTGGCTGTATGGTCGCGGAGAGATTTTTTGGACCAGGTAAGGGGCAATATCTCCCGACAAACCTCAATAATAAAATCAATGACCTCAAAAGGACGGAATAATCTGTTGTCAATTTTAAGCAGACCTGTTTTTAAAAAACCTCTGGAATCTGTTTACATGCACCAGCAGACTTTGGATCAACAGTCAAAAATGCTGATAAGAGCGGGAAAAAACCTCTTTGAAAAGTACAAAAACCGTCTATCTTTAGTTATATCTCAGTTGGAGGCTATGTCTCCCCTGAAAGTATTGGGACGTGGTTATTCGGTTACAAGAAGACTCCCCTCCCGTGAATTAGTTTCATCGATTACCCAGACTAATCCAGGGGATCGACTGGAAACCAAACTTCAGGATGGTACTATCGTATCATTTATTGAAAGTATATTGAAGCAGAAAAAATGACAGCAAAGAAAAAAGAGAATGATTTTGAAGCGGCTATAGAGCGGTTGGAAGAAATCACAGAACTGCTTGAAAACGGTGAGGTCACTTTGGAAGAATCGATCAAACTTTATACCGAGGGTCTTGATCTGGCTAATTTATGCAATAAAAAGCTTGCAGAAGCCGAAAAGAAAATCAAACAAATCTGTGAGAACAATGGCATCCTCTCGGAAGTGGAAATGGAAATCGGAGAAGAATAAAAGTGACCATGACGAAAGCCTCCAATTTGCGTGATTATATTAAAATTAACGGCGAATTAGTAAACCAGCTTCTGGATCGCTATCTCCCCCCAATTGATCTCGACCCGGCATTATTACATTCGGCAATGCGCTACTCGGTTCTTGCTCCAGGGAAAAGAATTCGGCCAATTCTGGCTCTTTCTTCATATGAATACTGTAAAGGTGATAAAACAGGCAATAATTTGCCGATTCATTTTGCTATGGCTGCTCTTGAGATGGTGCATACCTATTCCCTGATTCACGATGATCTGCCCTGCATGGATGATGATGATCTAAGACGGGGCATGCCTACCTGCCACAAGAAATTTGGTGAGGCAACTGCGGTTCTGGCTGGAGATGCACTGCATGATGTTGCCTTTCATTTACTGGCTCAGACAGGATCCACTCAAGCCTGCCTGGAATTAGCTGAAGCTCTCGGAACACAGGGTATGATCGGCGGCCAGTGTGCTGATGTTGAAGCTGAGGGACGGGATGTTTCCAAAGAGGAAGTGATCAATATTCATACCCGTAAAACCGGCGCCTTGATCCGCTGTTCAGTAAGATTGGGAGCTATTTTGGCAAATGCTGAAAGGAATATTCTGGATAAACTGACAGTATATGGAGAAAAGATCGGTCTGGCTTTTCAGATCATTGATGATATTCTGGATGTCGAGGGAAATGCCGAACTTCTGGGAAAGAATGTCGGTTCTGATTGTAAAAAGAAAAAGGCAACATATCCGGGGGTAGTGGGGATTGATCAAGCCCGCAAGGATGCAAATATACTCATTGAAGATGCCGTTGCATGTTTTGATGAATATGACCATAATATACTTAAAGATCTGGCTATTTATATTGGCCAGAGAAACAAATGATTGAATAATTAGCATGAAACAGCTGGACAAAATCACCTCCCCTGATGATCTCAAGAAGTTATCCATAACCGAGATGACAGAATTGGCTGCAGAAATCAGGCAGGAGATTATATCATTTGTTTCACAAACCGGCGGTCATCTTGCAACAAATCTTGGTTCGGTAGAGTTGACTCTTGCTATCCATTATGTTCTCGATCTTAAAGTTGATCGAGTCGTATGGGATGTCAGTAATCAAACCTATACCCATAAGATGCTTACCGGACGGCGCAGTCAGATGAAAACTCTGCGCCAGTATAACGGTCTGGCTGGATTTGCCAAACGGAGCGAATCGGAATATGACCATTTTGGAGCCGGACATGCTTCAACATCTATTTCGGCTGCTTTGGGATTTGCTGCGGCTCGTGATAATCATGAGGGGAAAAATAAAGTTGTCGCTATAATCGGCGATGGGGCTATGACCGGCGGGTTGGCTTATGAAGGACTCAATAATGCTGGCACTTCCAAAAAAGATTTGCTGGTTATT
>CAYPUP010000313.1:0-3257 GCA_964413795.1 uncultured Ignavibacteriales bacterium | reverse complement strand
TTTCACTTCCTACAATGGCGGCATTAGACCAATCAACTTCTTTTTCAGATGGAGCCTTGAAAAACATAGCCATCCGGGAGATATCAACCCCATGTTCAGCCATTACAGCCATAGGGGATATGACATTCCCTTTGGATTTTGACATTACCTCGCCATTTTCATCCTTAACCATGCCATGATTAAACATTTGGGTAGCAGGTTCAATTGTTTTGACAATTCCAAGATCATACAGGAATTTATGAAAGAAACGGAAATATATCAAATGTCCGGTTGCATGGGAAATCCCGCCGATATATAAATCAATTGGCAGCCACTTATTTGCCTTATCAGGATCAAATATTAGCCTATCATTTTTAGGATCAATATAACGCAGATAATACCAGGACGAACATACAAATGTATCCATTGTATCAGGATCCCTCTGAGCCTCTCCCCTGCATTTTGGACATTTCACATTCATAAATTCAGGGACATCTGCCAGAGGAGATCGGCCTTTTGGTTTGTAATCCTTTACTTTAGGAAGCAATACCGGCAGATCTTTTTCAGGGATAGGTACAATGCCACATTTATCACAATGAATTATAGGAATAGGACAACCCCAGTATCTTTGACGTGAGATTGACCAGTCTTTCAGTTTGAAATTTATTTTAAACCTGCCGAAGCCATTATCTTCAGCATATTTCGTCACTTTTTCAATGGCATCTTTGCCCTCTAAACCATCAAATCTATCAGAATTAACCATCGGGCCGTATTCGACAAAAGCATCCCTCATTTCATCAACATTCAAAGAGGTATTCTTATCAGGGTGGATAACTACTTTGATTGGGATATCATATTTTTTGGCAAATGCAAAATCACGAGTGTCATGAGCCGGAACAGCCATCACTGCTCCTGTCCCATATCCGCCAAGAACATAATCCGCTACCCATAATTGTACTTTATCACCGTTGTAAGGATTGATAGCATATTTACCAGTAAAGACACCATCCTTTTCTTCATTCAGAGCAGCTCTTTCAATATCAGTCTTGGCAAGAGCTTCCTTTTTGTAGGCTTCAATTTTTTCTTTATACTCAGGTTCTAATTGAAGTTTATCAAGAATTTCAGCTTCAGGGGAAATAGCCATAAAAGTGACGCCATAAATAGTATCCGGACGAGTAGTAAAAATGGATAGCTTCTCTCCGGTATCTTCGATTATAAAGTCAATCTCAGCTCCGTGGGAACGGCCTATCCATTCCCTTTGCATAGTCTTGAGATTATCCGGCCAGCCAGGTAAAGAATCCAGATCATCTATAAGACGATCAGCATAATCGGTAATTTTAAAGTACCATTGGATCTGATCTTTTTGTTCAACCATTGTGCCGCATCGTTCGCATTTACCATCGACAACCTGTTCGTTCGCGAGAACAGTTTTATCTTCCGGACACCAGTTAACGAACCCCCTTTTTCTATAAGCCAGCCCTCTATTATATAATTGAATAAACAGCCATTGTGTCCATTTGTAATAATCGGGATTACAGGAAGTAATTTCTCTGTCCCAGTCAAAGAGTATTCCAACTCCTTGAAGTGTAGAACGGGAGACTTTTATATTGGATTTGGTCCAGTCATCAGGATGGATATTTCTTTTAATTGCGGCCCTTTCGGCAGGCAGCCCAAAGGCATCCCATCCGAATGGATGCAGAACACTGTATCCCTGCATCATTTTCTGGCGGGCAACAGCATCACCGATAATATAATTTCGGAAATGCCCCATATGAATATCTCCCGAAGGATAGGCAAACATTTCCAACTGGTACCATTTCTTTTTATCTTCAGTAAGTTCCTGAGTTTTGTATAGTTTGGTATCATTCCAAATCTTTTGCCATTTGGATTCAATCTCTTTGAAATTGTATTTTCTATTGGTTTCTTCTATAGTAGCCATAAAAATATCCTTTTTCCTGTTTCCGATTGTCGGAAAAAGTAGTACAAAAAACAGTTTTTGGCAACAATTTGTTAATAATGATCTGCGTTTTGAGTAATTATAAAATAAATTTATAATATTTTTTTAATATCAGACTTATTTGCCGGTCCCAATACAGCCAGTGCCATTTTATCCCGGTTCAGAGTTAAATTGGCATATTCAAGAATTTCCGAAGAAGTAACTTTTTCGATATCCTTGATAGTCTGATCGAATGTTTTGAATATTCCCAGATAAAGTTCCAACCGGGCTACACGGTTCATCCTTGAAGATGAGGATTCCATCCCCAGTGCAAATTGACCTTTAAATTGATCCTTAATCTGTTTGAGGTACAAAGAGGATATCTTCCTCTTTTTAAGTTTATCAAATTCTTTTAAAATAATATCAATACATTCTGCTGCTCGATTTTTATCTGTTCCGGCATAAGTTCCAAAAAGTCCGGAATCTTTGTATAAATCCAGGAAAGAATAAACCGAATAGGCCAAGCCTTTTCGCTCGCGAACCTTCTGAAACAAAACAGAAGACATTCCGCCGCTTAGATAAGTATTTACAACCAAAGCCGGCATAAGGAATTTGGAATCATATTTGGGACCTGCATATCCAAGACATAGGTGAACTTGGGCATTTGAATTGTTAGTAAAGGTGATTTCATTTTTTTCAGGTGGCATGATAGGATGAGCTGTATTCGATTTTCCTTCAGGAAATATGAACTTATCCTTAACAAGATCAACCAGTTTTTGATGAGAGATATTACCTGCCGCAGCTATAACAATAGCTCCGGTACGGTAATAATTTTTCATATAAGAAATAATATTGTTTCTTTGGATGGAAGAAACACTTTCCATATCCCCTAATATCGGACGACCGATAGCCTGGTTTTGCCAGATCGTTTCAGAGAACAGATCATGAATATGATCTGAAGGATTTTCTAATGATTCCTTGATTTCTTCCAGAATCACCTTTTTTTCCATAGCCAGATTATTTGGAGCCAGACGTGAATTACAGGTCATATCAGCAAGAACATCGGTAGCAATTTCCAGATGTTCATCGACTATCCGTGCCGTATAACAGGTATGTTCTTTAGAGGTAAAAGCGTTTAAATTTCCCCCAACCGATTCGAGTTCCTGGGCAATTTTTTTGGCGGATCTCTTCTTTGTCCCTTTGAAAAGCATATGTTCTATCAGGTGAGACATACCATTTTCAACAGGAGTTTCATAACGTGAGCCTACTTCGACCCAAATCCCTAAAGAAATAGAACGGACTGAGGGGATCTTTTCCGTCACCACTCTCAGTCCGTTTGATA
>CAYPUP010000312.1:0-3258 GCA_964413795.1 uncultured Ignavibacteriales bacterium | reverse complement strand
CCCAGGGTATAATAACCGGCATGGCATGAATATCATCATCGATATTTTCTTCCGAAAAGGGAACAGCTAAAATGTATTCGGTTCTCAAACCTAACGATGAGGGAATATTCTCCATCATTATCCCGGCTTGAAGGCTGGTTGCAAAAGGTGATAGTGTTACCTCGGTCTTTTTCTCTTTAATTGGTATCGAAGTCTTTTCAGCCCGGGTGTAAGAACTGTATTCATAGCCTTCATCAGTGCGATCTTCGATATATTCTACTTTGTTTCTCGTTTTGAGGACAATAGCGTTAATATGCCAATAAGGGTAGTAGATCTGCTTGTATTGGATATCAGAAGCAGTCAGGGGTTGTTTATTCTCCTTGAGAAATCGATCTATGTTAAATCGAATTTCACGCCGGGAGATCTTTTTACGTACAATATAAACCGGCGGCGTATCGGGCATCCTGATTCTGAGTATAGACCCGCAGTGCTGGCATGAAATCACAAAAAAATCCTGCTGCAGTTCCAACTCTCCCCCACATCCGGGACACCCGACTTCGATATAAAATCCGGCTTTTCTTTTTACCGCAGGATTATTCATCAATCTTTTTACCACAGCCTCCGCAGAATTTTGAACCAGGAATTAGCTCGGCGCTGCAATGCGGGCACTTTAACTTGGCATCAAGCTGATGACCACAGTTAAAGCAGAACTTAGCTTCGGTCGGCAATTGGGTTGAACAAGCTGGACATGTACACTGTGCAACCATCTGATGACCGCAGCGATAGCAATAACGGGATTGTTCCGGTGTCTCGGCATGGCATTTAGGACAACAAACCGTAGATACCGTCTCTCTGGTTAATTCTGTTTGTTCCGGGGAGAAGACTTTCTGCATCATCCCGGGCATCATCAAACCAACTCCAGCCGCCATGCCCATTCCGGCCCCGGCAGCACCCATTCCCCCAGTTGCTCCCAGACCTTTAGCCATTTCAAATTTCAGGAAATTATCCAGATCACCAACCGCACCCATACCGGAACGCTGGTCAATCATTTTGGAAACTTCATCAGGAGGCGTGATCGATGAAATATAAAAATCGACAAGCTTCAATCCATATTTTTCAAACTCAACTCTGACTATCTCTTTGAAATCCTCGGCTAACTCGGTATATACCGCCGGAAGATCAAGAATTGAATCCAATTGTTCACCGAGTAAATCATTCATACGGGCAATGATTACATCCCTGAGATAATCCTGAATATCGGTGGTCTCGTATTTTGCCTGACGACCGACAATCGAATTTAAAAAGAGGCTCGGATTTTCGATACTCATAGTAAATGCACCGTGCCCTCTTAAACGAATCAGCCCCAATTTGCTGTCATGGAATGTAACCGGATGGCGGGTGCCCCATTTAAGATCGGTAAATATTTTTTGATTTACAAAATAGACTTCAGCTCTAAATGGTGAATTAAATCCAAAGGGAAAAGCCAGAAGCCTGGTTAATATCGGAACGTTTAAAGTTGATAAAGTGTGTCTGCCGGTCGAGAACTGATCAGCAGCATGACCATTTTTGAAAAATATAGCCATCTGGCTATCACGGACGATTAATTGCGCCCCTAATTTAAAATCAGCAGATCCTTCCTGCGGGATCCTGTAAATCATTTCATTTCCGGTTGGGTCAATCCATTCAATAATTTCAATTAATATAGACATAATATCTCCCTGGATTTTTACTATTTTCTTACTTTTTCGACAACTTTGGGTGGTTTTTGAAGGTATAAGTGATAACTGTTTAAAATTTTATTAGTAGTTCCTGAAATTTCCAATTAGATTACAGTTAATTAAATATTTGACAGACCCCGACAAGAGGGTTATATATTACCATTAACTCTTTGTAATGGAACAATTTAAAATGAATCGTAAAATCTCGTTATCCTTAATAGCTCTTATGATTATTACCCTGGCTTATTATTTGCCGGGTTGTGATACTCTTACAACAGAAACAATTAAAGTTATTGAAGCCGGTCACCCTATTGCCGAATTCACTGCCGATAAAGATGCCGGCTGTGCTCCCTGTACCGTTCAATTTTCCAATGAATCCGATGGTCCGCACCAGATATGGATTTGGAATTTTGGTGACGCGAAAGATTCGGTTGATGACAGTACCGAAAATCCTATTCATATTTATGATGATGATGGCACCTATCAGGTTTCATTGACAATAATGGATACCAGTCTTTCTGATACCGGTAAAGATACTGAACTGAAAAAACGTTTTATTATCATCGGTACGGCAACCGGTAAAATAGAAGCCTCCGATACTGTTGGCTGTCCCGGACTTGAAGTTACATTTACACCGATAGATACCGGCGGTGTGGCTTCGTATCATTGGCTTTTTGGTGATGGTAAATTTTCATCAGAAATCAGCCCGACCCATAACTATAATGATACCGGAATTTTTTCTGTAACCCTGGAATTGACCGGCGTTGAATGTCCCAATAAAACCTTAGTGGAAGATAGCCTTATCCGTATACACTATTGCCCGGATGTTACAATATGGAAAGATACCAATAACATTTGTGCTGACACTGGAATTACTTTTGCCGATTCTACCCAGGTCGATTCTCCTACTGTTATTTTAAGCAGAGCCTGGGTGTTTGGATCTGATACAACCGATGACGGCAATAACCCGTATATAACCTTTAGTTCGAGTGGGGATATCGAAGTCAGTTTGACGAATAAGTTTGAAATTATTTCTTCCGGTGTTACCGATACGATTTTTATTACAGCCTACGATACGGTTACAGTTTATAATACCACCGGGGATATTAATTTTATTGCAACCCCTATAAGAGGATGTCTTTCCGATTTTCAACAGTTTGTGGTTCATTTTACAAACTTGACACCCGGCGATATTGATAGTGTGGAATGGCAGTTCGGCGACGGTTATATATCACATGACCTGGAACCATACCATGCGTATATTACTCCAGATCATTACAGTTGTATTTTATCGGTATGGGGTCCCTGTGGAAACGGGGTAGCCCATATAAATGACATGATATGGGTTGATGATTCAATTCCTACCGGATTAACTACCGCGGAATATTTTACTATCACTCCCCTTACAGCGGACTCTGGCGACACCTTCTTCTTCGAGGGACAATTAACTGACTCACTGCTGTCTTATACATGGACTATAGAATGGACCGATGGAACTGACTCTGTTATTGCAACGGCACCAGGCGAATTTGGAATAGATACCTTATCGTTTGTATTTGAC
>CAYPUP010000311.1:0-3261 GCA_964413795.1 uncultured Ignavibacteriales bacterium | reverse complement strand
GCGAGCGTAATTCAGTGGTAGAATGCAAGCTTCCCAAGCTTGACGTCGGGAGTTCGAACCTCCTCGCTCGCTTTTTTTATCGTCCGGTTCAGGGGAGATATTGTTAAGAAAAGTAGTTTCAATTCGTATATCCTTGAAATGAAATTACTCTAAGATTTAAAGGAAATCCAATGGGTCTGAAAATTTTAAGTGTCGATCCTAACTCCCCTCTGGCGGATGATGTTAAAGAGGGCTATTCGGTTATTACGGTAAACGGCAATCCCGTTGAGGATGGTCTCGATTTTCAATTCAAAACCTCTGATGAAAAGGTAAAAATTGTCTTTTCTGATGAGAATGATCTCCATGTCGTTTATAAATTCGATGACTTTGAAGCTATGGATTTAGGGCTTACGTTTGATGAAGGAAAGATCAAGACCTGCAAATGCAATTGCGTTTTTTGTTTTGTAGCTCAACAGCCCAAAGGGATGCGCCGTTCATTATATATCAAAGATGAAGATTACCTCCTCT
Organism: uncultured Ignavibacteriales bacterium; assembly: GCA_964413795.1. Taxonomy (GTDB): domain Bacteria; phylum Zixibacteria; class MSB-5A5; order GN15; family FEB-12; genus DAOWMZ01. Next base: position 2,754 of record CAYPUP010000311.1, on the reverse strand, counting down.
CGTTTACTCACGGTAACTTCGTTACTTTTTCCAATACTACCGATGAAGAGATCGAGCGCATCATAGAACAGCGTATGTCCCCAATTTATGTCTCGGTTCATGCCACCGATGAAGAGCTTCGCCAGAACCTCATCCGCAGCCGCAGGCCTCGTCTTATTATGCCCTTGCTCAGGCATCTTGGTGATAATGGCATCGAAATGCACACCCAGGTTGTTCTGGTACCAGGGTTAAATGATGGCCGCTATATGGAAAAATCAATCAATGATCTTGCCGCCTTGTTCCCGAGAGTTCGGACTCTGGCCGTTGTTCCGGTAGGGCTTACCAAGTATCGCGAAAAATTGACAAAACTGCGAAACTATACCAAAGAAGAATCTATCGAGATAGTTGATTACATTGAATCAAGGCAAAAAGAGTTTTTAAAAACAAAAGGAACAAGGTTTGTCTGGCCGGCCGATGAATTTTATGTCATGGCTGATCGTGAATTCCCCGGACAGTCTGAGTATGAAGAGATGGATCAGATTGAAAATGGAATCGGCCTGGCCCGGGAATTGATAACCCAGTTTAACCGGAAGAAGAGACATTTAGATAATATTGCATCCGATAAACGGGTTATGTTTATGACCGGGCAGTCGTCGATTCGATTATTGGAAAAACATATTGGAAAATATGCTCGTGAGAATCTTAATCTCAAACTTGACATTAAGATGGTCGCCAATCGATTTTGGGGTGAGAGTGTAACTGTGTCCGGATTGTTGACTGGAAAAGACATGCTGGATGTGATTCATAAAAATATTGATAGCTATGACAAATTTGTAATACCTCCTGACTGCCTCAATAGTGATGCCCTCTTTTTGGATAATATGTCCTATAATGATTTTTGCGAACAGGCAAAAAGGGAAGTAATTATTGGTGATTATGATGTCGCTCAGACTATAAGGGAAGCATTTGTATGAGTCTGCCTACAATCGCCATAGTTGGACGCCCCAATGTCGGTAAATCATCCCTTTTTAATCGGCTTATTCAAAAAAAATTAGCCGTTGTCGATCCCCAGCCGGGAGTGACTCGTGATCGTAATTATGCTATCTGTGACTGGTGTGGAGTTGATTTTCGTCTGATTGATACCGGGGGTATGGTTCCCGATGCCGAGCAAATGATGGATCAGTTCATTTACGATCAGACCGAATTTGCCATGACCGAAGCTGATCTCATCTTGTTTCTCGTAGATACCAAAACCGGGGTTGATGATGTTGATAAAATAATAGCAAAACGCTTTAATCAAAGCAAGCAACCCTGTCTGCTTGTGGCCAACAAGGCTGATAGTGATTGGGAAGAAGCGGAAATTTATGAATTTCTTTCGCTGGGATTAGGCGAGGCATTTCCCGTCTCTGCCACGTTAGGAAGAGGGATAGGGGATCTGCTCGATAAATTAATAACCTATTTCCCTGAACAACCTGAAGAACAAAAAAATATTGATAATGCTATCAGAGTGGCGGTGGTTGGCCGCCCCAATGTCGGAAAATCTTCCTTCATAAATAAACTTACCGGCCAGGAGAGATTGATTGTCACCCCGATTGCCGGAACAACCCGGGATGCGGTTGATACTTATTTCGAATATGAAGGCCAGCCATATGTTTTGGTAGATACTGCGGGGCTTCGCCGAAAATATAAAGTTCACGAAAATATTGAATTCTATACCACTTTAAGGACCAGCCGGGCAATTGAAAATTGCGATGTGGCCGTTGTATTGATCGATGCTGTCGATAAAGTAACTGCTCAGGATCAGAGGGTGTTGGAAGAGGTTATGAGTGCCCGTCGGGCAACGGTACTGGTCGTCAATAAGTGGGATTTGATTGAAAAAGAGACTAAAACCGCTGATGAATTTACAAAATCAGTCAATGAAGTTCTGGCGATGTATTCCTTTTTACCTATTATGTATATATCTGCCCTGTCAGGCCAGAGGGTTTCAAAAGTTCTATCAGTAGTGAAAAGTGTTTATGAGGAAAACCACAGAAGAATTTCTACGCCGGAATTAAATGACTTTATGCAAAAGATAGTTCAGCGCAATAGTCCCCCGGCTCGAAAGGGAAAATATATTAAGTTCAATTATGCCGCTCAAACGGAAGTCGCACCCCCGACCTTTGTCTTTTTTACAAATCACCCCACGTTAATAGATAAATCATATATGCGCTATATAGGTAACCAGCTCAGGGAACAGTTTGGCTTTCTTGGCGTCCCCTTCCGACTCAAATTCAAAAAAAAGTAGGCAGCGAAGCCGCTTTTATTCAGTTTTTTAACGATCTCATCTCATAAATATCCCAATTACTCAACAAATCTCACTCATTGACGATAACAATGGTATGTCAGTATCAGTAAATGTGCAGGACCAGCTGGAACAGCTTGAAGCCAGGCTGGAATCCCAAAAAGCAGAACTCCGTGATTTGGCGACGATGGGGGCTGTCATTACCTCCATTCAGGATATCAATTCAGTCCTTTCTGTTGTGATGGATATGGGTGTCCGCCTTGCAGGGGCTGAGGTCGGAATGATCATGCTCGAAGAGCAGGGCGAGCTTAAATTAAAGATATCCTGGGGGCTGAATGAAGAAATTATTAGAAGATTAAAATATGACAATGAAAGTGATATACCCTCTTACTGTTTCCAGAATCAGGAACCGGTTATTCTAAATAATTTGAATGTTAAAGATATTACCGGCATCTTAATAGATTCAATAATGTGCCTCCCGATTCAAACTTCCG
>CAYPUP010000310.1:0-3276 GCA_964413795.1 uncultured Ignavibacteriales bacterium | reverse complement strand
CCACTTTTTTCAAGATAACCGGAATGTCATTAAATGTCTTACAGGCATGAGCGCCATGATCAGCTAACATCTCAAGTTTCTCTTTGGCTGTTCCCATTTTGCCTTCGACAATAGCACCAGCATGACCCATCCGTTTTCCGGGCGGGGCATAAATCCCGCCAATCATCACCAGCACCGGAGTTTTCATTGTCTTGATGGCCGAGCAGGCTTTTTCTTCGTAGACACCGCCTATTTCACCGCACATAACAACCGCTTTAGTATCAGGATCATCTTCGAATTTGAGCAATATTTCATCAAAGGTCGAACCCAAAACCGGGTCGCCTCCCAAACCGACACAGGTCGTTTCGCCATAACCGGTACGAGTGAGAGTATCAGCGACATAATAGGTAATCGATCCAGAACGAGATACTGTTCCCACTCTACCGGGTGTAAATGCGATATCCGGCATAATACCAAGATTGGCTTGACCGGGTGTAATTACTCCGGCAGTATTACCGCCTATAACAGTTGTGCCATTTTCAACCGCTTCTTTGCGAACATGGAGCATATCATGAATTGGGATATGTTCTGGAATTACAACAAGGAATTTAATCCCGGCTCTGATAGCTTCGATAGCCGCTTCTTTTACAAATCTTGCCGGTAGGAAAATAACCGAGACATCGGCGCCGGTACTTTGAACGCATTCTTCAACCGTATCAAAAACCGGTCTGCTGTAGATTTCCTGTCCCCCTTTGCCGGGAGTAACGCCCCCGATAATATTAGTCCCGTAATCAAGCATTCTTTCAGTGTGAAATTTCCCGGCTCCTCCGGTAATCCCCTGCACCATAATTTTGCTCTTTTTTGTGACAAGAATAGCCATTAGTTGCCCCCTTCCATCTGAGCCGCCAATTCAACCGCTTTTTTGGAGATTTCTTCGATTGGTGTCTCTATTCCATGTGCTTCTATGAGTTTAAATAATTCGGGATCAGCTTTTTTGGCTTCATCAAACATGCGCACCCCTTCCTGCCACATATTGCCAGTCATCCGCATAACCATCGGCTTGGAGAGGCCATGATCTTTGAGAAACATGATCACGCCTTTGGCAAAATCATCACAACGACTGATCCCGCCAAATCTAGCCCCAAAGATTACTTTAACATTTGGATTTTCATCAAGAAGAACAAGCATCTTTGCAATTCTTTCAGGGCTGGGGCCACCGCCGGAATCCATAAAATTAGCTGGCTTGCCGCCATAGTGATGAATAAAATCATTCCCCATAATCCCAAAACCTGCCCCACCGGGAAACATCCCGATATTACCGTCAAGATCGAGATACGGGATTCCCCATTCGGTTGCCTGCTGTTCACGAGGGGACATCTCCCCCTCTTCGTGGCGCATTTCAATTCCCAGTTCTTTTAATTCCGGATGACGGAACATGGCATCATCATCAAGCGAGACACGGCTGTCGGCAGCGATAAGTTTATCATCAGCAGTTAGGACCAGAGGATTTATTTCAACCAGTTTAGCATCATACTTACGAAACATATTATAGAGTTTGATTATTATCGAAGATCCGTCTTTGAGGAGGTCGGCCGGAATACCGATTTTTTTTGCGATAGCAATTGCATCGAATCCATAAAGATCCTGTTCAATTCGGAGTTCTTTTTTGATAATCTTTTCAGGATATTTTGCCGCGGTCTCTTCAATATCAACCCCACCTTCGCCGGAGGCAATAACTACTAAGGTATATTTAGCGCGATCAATTGTAACTCCGATATAGTATTCCTGCTTGATTTCCAGAGCCGGTTCGACCAAAACTTTCTCTACCGGAAATCCTTTAATTTTCAGCTTGAATAATCCTTCTGCAGCAGTGCGGGCTTCATTGGCTCCGTTTACTATTTTAATTCCACCAGCTTTGCCCCGACCACCTGTCAGTACCTGGCTTTTAATTGCCACAGGACCATTTATATTACTTACTATGGAATGAACTTCATCGGCTGATGTTGCTAATTTTCCATCGGGAATAGGAATTTTAAATTTTTGAAAGAGCTGCTTTCCTTCGAATTCATACAGTCTCATATCCTCAGAACCTCTTTTAAAATGACCAAAGCCACTATAATTCTTAATTGGCGCAATTTATGAGAATGACCGGTTTTGTCAACTGTAATCGAAAAACAGGGGAAATGATCAGAGTGAATCAGATATTGTACTGTCAGGAGGTTTTAAATCGATTTTAAATTCAAACTCCACCCCTCCATTGTGAAACTCAATCCATCTGAGCGGTTTGTTGATTGCCCCCGGATCGACACATTGTTGAGGAGCTCCAATACGGTTTGGGAAAATAGCTGTTTCTTCTTTATCCTGGCTTCCGAAATAGTCGCGAACAAGTTTAGAGATCATCAGAATTGTTCCGGTTTGGCCAGATAAAGTATTATCGGTACAATCTTCCCAATAAAAGAAAATGGGAATAGTTGTATCAGGCATTTCCATCACATGGGCATTGGAAAGGATAATTTTCAGCAAAGAGGCTTCCCGCTTAAATCCAAAACATAAGGGTCTAACTTGATCAGGAACAACTTCGGCAAGAGCCACCATCTGCCACAGAACCGCGGGGCTGTTTTCGTTATCGGTAATATTTACCTGATGGGCATTAAAATATTCCCATTGGCAGGAATCATAGATTTCACCCGGAAGTATTTCAACAATATCGATCAGATGGCTATTGATACCGATCTTAAAGTCAAATCCTGCTATCGGTGTTCCATCAGATTTTAAATTTATATACAGCGTATCATATAACTCCATATTATCAATCTGCAATCTTCCAATTTTAATTAATATTTCAGGAACTTTGATACCGAGGCTGTCAGCATCTGCGGCATTAGAATCAACCAGAGTTGAGTCGGCATAAGAGGATGACAATACAGTTAAACTTAATAACAATGAAATGAGTTTTTTCATGCAGTAATAAATGAAATAATATTGTATTATGAAAGCACAATAATTACTTGAGTAAAATCATTTTTTTGGTGTCAGAAAACTTACCTGTTGTGATTTTATAAAAATAGATTCCGCTAGAAACAGGATTTTGATTATTATTCTTCCCATCCCAATTAACCGAGACGCCACCAATATTTCTGCCTTCATATTCCCTGATCTTCTGCCCGGTTATATTTGTTATCTCCAATTTCCAATCGTTTTTTTTAGGCAGATAGAAATCTATATTTGTTTCCGGATTAAATGGATTGGGATAATTCTGTTCAAGAAGAAATTTATCAGGCATATTTTCATTTGAAT
>CAYPUP010000309.1:0-3287 GCA_964413795.1 uncultured Ignavibacteriales bacterium | reverse complement strand
TCTCTTTGCCGCTAAAAGTATAAGGCACAGCCCAAGAGCTGTTGCGCTGGTAGATATAGTCTTCACCGTCCCGATAGCTATAGGGAGGGAGATATTGCAGGTGTTGATTTACTGCTCCGCTGGCGTCGGTATTATTTTTAAAAAGCATCTTCATTGGTTAAAATAAATTACCGTATCCGAATACTCTTCATATCTATCCAACCAAATCCTTATGCTATCGTTCCATCTTTCTTGACCAGTTAGATTTAAGCTAAAATCTGTTTCAATATCATAAAAATGCTGGATACTATCTAACTCCTTTATTAATCCTACATAAATATTGTCACAATCTGATATCGAAAATATATTTTCCTTTTCCATATATATTTTCCTTCGCAATTTTCTTAAATACACTGCAGCAAGATCAAAATGTCCTTGTTCATGGATTAATAGTGTATCTGTTTGTACTCTTACCCAAGACTTATTTTCGATAAAATACAAATTTGAATTGAATTCTAATGGAATGTTATTGTTGAAAGACATTGAATATTTGAAACCATAATAAGTCAGAGCACCAATATAAATACTGTCTTCTGGAGGTATCCCTTTGAAGTTCTCCCATTCCAATTTATTATCAATTTCCCAAATAAGTTCCTTTGATACATTGTCTTGGATAAAAGATACAAGGACAATCCCTATAACAAACAACATAATGAAAAAGTTGAATATTTTAATGCATTTTTTAATCATAACTGTTACCTAATTAAAACGGTTGTGTTTTGTGTTCGATTACCATTTTTATCTCTTTGAGAGAACTGACTGTCATATAAAATGTTGTAATTGGCAGGATTTCCTCCTTGCCTTGCAATTGCAAAATTTAAGTCTGTTCTAATCTTATTAGTTCTTGTATTTACTAAATTTACACCTGTTTGATTATTTTGAGAATAGTCTGTTCCTATCGTAATAGTGGTGCTCATACTAGGATTATTAATAATTTGAGTAGCCAAGGTAGTTATAGTATTTAGACTTACATTACCATTTCCTCTATAATTTGCTGATCCTCCTTGAAAAGGCACATTCAAATTCACAGGCCTTACTCCTGTAAATGGATTATTAATTATATTTCGGCTATTTGTTACAACATTGCTGTTGGCGCCGAGGACTGGCATAGGAATCAATTTCATTTCAGGCGCATCCATAGCAATTGGTATTGCATCAACGGTTTTTGCTGCAACAGTTTGAATCATAGGGCTTTCTCCTCCAATAGTATGATTTGTTCCTATTCCGTTTAATGAAACATTATTATATATATTAACTGCTGGTTTGCTGGCATCTCCTCCATTTATTGTAAATACTCTCTGTTCTTCCCCATTATAGTTAACGGTCATAAATACAGGGTTGCCATTGTTTATGTATCGCTGATAAATTCCAGATTGTGCAGCATCATAAAGAGCTTTCATCATAACTGGATTTCCCTTAAATATTTTAAACGGAGACCTAGGAGCCATCCCATCCGGATCCACCAACATCACAGGATTTCCAGCCACATACATATAAGCGCTCATACTCGGATACTTATCCGCCAGCGTGCCGATAGCTATCGGCACCACACTCAGCCAAATGCTCTCCTCAGAGGAATAGTAGCGTGCCCCAAAGTACGAGTACCCCGTCTCCGAATCCTTTTCTTTGCCGGAGAAAGTATAAGGTACATTCCATGAAGAATTTCTTTGGTAGATGTAGTCTTCGCCATAAGCGCCGCCCTGAGCCTGCCGAAGGGGCAAGTATTGCATCCCGATAGCTATCGTGAGTTGCACGATTTCGCCGCTGCAACTCAAACTATCGCATTCATGAATTATGAGGCAGTGCCATTTGTCTTCAATTATTTTCGGCTTGCTCTGTGTCATGTGTCTTGTTAAATCACTTCATTAAGTTTTACAAAATTAGTATTTTAAATTAAACTAAAGTTGTTCAATATTTTAGGGGGTTGTTACAATATAAATCCCACACAACAAACTTCTTTAATCGTGCAGAGGTGGAGGATTCCAATTAATATTATATGCATAAAAATTGCTATCAATACAATAGAATTCAGTTTCCTTTTTACCTTCTTTAATAAAATCAAATCCATTAAAAATATAGGGATTTAATTGAAGGATAATGGGTGTTTTTCCAAGTCTAACATTTAAAAAGCCATTATTTTGCCTATCATAATCATAATCAATAAGGTTTATTCTATTATCATTATCTATGAAAAAAACAAAAGGCGATTTAGAAAGTGAGGATTGTTCAGTTAGGACGCATCCAGTTTCCATATCTATCATTAACCATGCAATATAATCTGTATATTGGCCTGAAGCTCCAATCGGACTGCCCCCAAAAATAATCGAACAGCGCCTGGAAGGCTTTTACCATAGTACTCTGAGAGATTATCGACATCGTCAGATCACCGTTCGTATTGAACGGCTCTTCTTCCGCTATCAACAGCGTCTTTCTGTCGAATATCATCATTTTTACGGGAAGAGTCTTTGCAACTTTGAACCGGACTTTTTTCCTCGACATATTCCCGATATAATCCAATACCGGTTCATGGTCAGAGAGTATCAATTCAAAAACCCACTTGCTGACACCTCCCCGTTTCATGAATTTTTCAAGTTCATTCTGTTGTTCAAGCAGCTTATCGGTAGTCTTCCAGGCATAAGGCGGTCTTCCAAAACCAAGTATCTCGAAATCCGATTCATGAACCAGCCGGCAGTATCTTTTATGTATTGTCTCGTTTCCATGCAGAACTTCGATATATTCAAAAGGTTCGGTCACTTTTTCAGAGGCAGCGAACGTTTTTGTCAGGTTTTCGATCAGATTCTTCGCATTTTCCAGGCGGGATTCCAGTTGAGGGATATGGATCGATAACGCTGTGCCGGGATCGATAACATCGAAAGTCTTCATCCGTCCCGATTTCCGCTCAAGGCAGTAACCCTGATGCACAAGCCGCCGCACTATCTCATACATCTTACATTGCGGAATGCCGGAAGACTTTTGCAGTTCTGAAATAGTCGCATGCCTCTTGTTGAGGAGAGCCTGATAAACCTTTGCCTCCCGCTCGCTCATGCCCAGTTCTATCAGACGTCCGGTAAGATTATTATGGTTGTTTCCGTTCATTACCAACTTTTCAAATTATCACCATGGTGGTAATCTATCTAAATAAAATTAAATATATTTTTAATAAAAGTCAATAATTTTAGTGTAAATATTATAAAAAACAATATGTTAAAATATTAACGATTAAATGAATAATCTAATCGTTCGCTCAG
>CAYPUP010000308.1:0-3307 GCA_964413795.1 uncultured Ignavibacteriales bacterium | reverse complement strand
ACTGGGCTAACATTCCCCGTTTCCCTGCCCCGCCTATACCTATTAGCTTTTCATATTCCGCTGCTCCGCGTAATCCGCCGAACATGGCATATAACTGGTTTGATGCCAAATAAGGATCATAGGTGGTTACCATCGCTGCTGTCACTGCTGCTGTTACTCTGATATTATAACGACTGGCACCATATTCTATCCAGTGGGTAGTTAAAGACCCATCAGCTATAGAAACCACACCGGCGATATCGTCGTAATTCTTAACATCCTTTAACATCACATTTTCATAGTAAGGTTTATCAAGATAATCTTCGGGATATGTGTCGGCGATAGATTCCCCCATTGATAATATGGCTGCTATATATTGAGGTTTGAAACCAAGATAGACATAGTCTTTACCATAGATTTTATTATATTCTTTAGCCGTTTCGGTAATAAGACGGTAACCAACCCCTGTCCCCTCGGCTAATAAGGCTGTTCCGATTAATTTCAGGTCTTTAGAGAAGGCATGTCTTAATACAGCAAGAGCGATGGGACGGATTTCCGGTAAAGATGACGCTTCATGGTCAAAGGAAACAATTATAACTGAGCCTGATGGCAGGGAATCGATATAATCATACATCCTTTGGGTTTCGGAAGATATGTTAATTTTAGGTCTAAAGCCCAGTAACATCGTCATTAAAATAATTAGAAAGAGACTGATAAAAATAATATGACGGGTTTCAAGAAGAGATTTTGTTTGTTTTTCGTTCATTTCTCTCCCCCCAGCCAAGTCCGTTCAATACCCAGCAAAACTCTCATTGATGTTGTCAACGAACCCAATCCGATGCCTATTAGTATTGCTCTGCGAGCGGCCATCGACGGATTGCTTCGGATCCAGTCAGCCAACTGAGTAATAAATTCGGGTATAACACTTTCAAGAGATGATCGGCTTAGTAAAGTCAGTAATGCTGCTATCAATAAAACTGCCGCCGGTGCGGAGCGGGCCCTGAAGCCTCTGAACGATGCTGAGGCTACGAAAAAAGCCAGAAGGGCAAAGACTGTTGACTGCATCGGGACCTGAACAAATTCAAATACCCACATAAAAGGGGAGTCCCCTTTAATCCCCCATATTAAGGCTAGTACAGGCATGGCAAATAAACCAAGCAGGGAGACAATACGATAAGGCCTCTCCTTCCCCCGTTTAATGTTACTGACAGTTATTCTGATAAAACTGACTACGCCCACAATCAGGGTAAAAGCAAATATAATTTGCCAGTAATTTACGGTAATGTTCAGGTTCAGTTCATTAGCGAGGGGATGGCTTAAAAAATAAACGGTGAAAAGGGCAGCCCCAAAAGCAAAACAGATAATTTGCGGGATGCGTCGATTCATCAGAGTTTCCACCATGTTGAATCTGAATCAATAGTCACCCAGATTGTTGCTACAATTAAGAATAAAGCTATAAGCACTTTAATAATGTCCTGGGCTCGCACCGATGCTTTTATCGAGTGGTCATCGGACAGATAACCTGAAGCGGCAAAAAGTTCTTCGCCAATTAAAACATAATCACAGGCGACAATGAAAAATGCCAACTGGATCGTTGAATCGGTTCCGGCTATCTGGATGGCTTTATTTATATTTCCGGTTTCTGCGAGAATCAGGGATTCCGCTTCAAATGTCCCCAAAAGAAAAACCGAGGCTGGTTTTAGGCGGCTTATCAATCCTTCCACAGCAGCAGCATAGCCGAATTGCGAGGAACTGACATAAAAGATATTATCCTCTTTATAACGATCGGCATATCCTGCCCCGGCATAGGCTCCTTTGATGACTTCCTGGGCAACCGCCATAATAACCGGATCATGCGTTGGGTATATCAGTTCACAGTCATATTGAGCGGTTTTATGGGCTACATGGCCAAGGATATTCATTGATGCGATTGTAGTGGGACGCTGAATATCTCCTCCCCACCCCGGTGTATACAATAACGGACGCGCCATTTCGGTAGCCCGGCCGATGGCCTCTTCGATTGCCTTTAATCCGGCGATCTCTCTGATTTTAAATTTGCTTTGCTTCGCCTTGTAAAAGGTTGTGTATAAGACAATAATGACACAAATTAGGGCAATTAAAAAGGTCAGCAGTCTATCGGTATTAAACCAGGCCGATGATACTGCGATGAATGTAAAGCTTGCTATTACTAACATTTTAATAAAGAACCACAATTGATCTTGTACATTCAACAAAAAGATTTTTAATTGACCCGACAGCTAAAATATTATTTTATTTGATAATGATTAACTTAAGGATGGAGATTTTACCGTGAGATATGTTTTAACAGGACTAATATTACTAATGGCTTTGAATTCATGGGGGGCAACTACAATAGATTGGTGGCAGTTCTGGACCGATCCGGCAATTAAACCTACTATACAGGAAATTATTGATGATTTCGAAAAAGCCAATCCGGATATCAAAGTAAATCTGACCGATCTAACCTGGGATAATGGCTATGAAAAGATAGTTCTCGCTTTTTCTTCCGGTACCGGACCTGATGTGGTAGAGTTAGGCTCGGACTGGATTGCACAATTTGCTGCTAATGGGCAATTAGCTGATATTTCAAAAGCTATCACAGAAGACAGCGCCAATTTTCAGGGTTGGAGAATGTCTGACTACAAAAATAAAATATATGGTTTCCCCTGGATACTGGGAACAAGAATAATTTATGGCAATAGGGATCTATTGAAGCAGACTCCGTTTGGTGAAAATTTCGTACCGATAACATTTGATCAATTTAGAAATGCCACTTATAAAATAAGTAAAATAAGCGACAAAGTTTATGGCTGGGGATCCAATATAGCTGAAAAGCATCGTTTGTATAAAAAATTTCTCCCCTTTTTCTGGTCATACGGCGGGCAAATATTTTCCGATGATGGCAAATATTGTGTTTTGTCATCATTGCAGGGTGTTGAAGCAATGGAGTATTATAAATTTCTCCATGATTCGTGTAGCTTTGTGGGCAGTCAGCGTGAAATCGAGGATGCCTTTCTGGATGGGAAAATAGGTTTTATAATGTCAGGGGACTGGCTGCTAAAAAGAATTGAACTGGAAAAAAGAGATATCAACCTCCTCTCTACACTTGTTCCCGGTCGATCATTTCCGGGGAGATCATTTATTGGGGGAGAATTTTTATCTGTTAATGAAGCCTCCGGTCATAAGGATGAAGCGCTGAAACTTATAAAATTTATCTCATCTCCTGAAAGTCAGGTGAAATTCTGTAAAGCTAATCGTAGCGCTAATCCATCGAGCCTCGCTGCTCAGGAAGATGATTATTTTAAAT
>CAYPUP010000307.1:0-3316 GCA_964413795.1 uncultured Ignavibacteriales bacterium | reverse complement strand
AAAAGTTATAATACCCTTGGTCACCATATCAGCCGTTACATCAGTCCAGGTACCCCCGACAAGCTGCAATGCCTGCTGATCGATAAATTTGAGAGATGCTTTTTCTTCATAATAATCAACGTTCCCACCGGTTGATCGCTCGATAATCTTGTGAGGATCACCCCCGGCTGAACCTGATAACGGCAGACTGAGTGCCCGCTGCCCATGAGTTGAATCCTGAACACGCCCATCCCACATTGAAACCGAAGAATCATACCAGGTAGAACGATTGGCGTCCATCCATGAATTATCTGGTAGTTTCATGTTAACATAATTGCCATCTGCATCTTTTATCTTCACATCACCATTCGAAGTGGACATACCCGATTCCGGATGCCGGCCATGGATGATACTTCCGGTAGTGGTGACATAACTATCTATACTCAGGCTGTTATTAGACTGAATATATAAATTACCATTAGTATGAACTCTTCCCAGAAGGGTCATTTTCGGTCCCGGTGCAATTTCCAGATTGTTGTTATAGAAAACAGCGAACTGGAAAATAGGGACTAAACCCGTTTCAAAATTCTGTGTCAATTCTATGCTCGTATTATCAACGGAATTTATAGCCGTTGCATCAATGGTAAAGGATTTTACCAGAGCATGCAGCCCGGCCAGAGTACCATTGTTGAGCACGCGCTGCTCGGCAGGACCATCATCGGCAGTAGTAAATGTTACCTGACAATTATTAATCTCTCTTGTATCAATGGGCATTATTGTTGGCGGCCGGCCGGTACTATCGAATTCATCAATCAGCATCGAGGTTGCAATCTCCATCCCAGCTTCAGCAGCATAAAATGCCTTCATCTCCTGAAGTTCATTGCTGGCAATTGAGAGTTCGTCGTCAGACCCTGAAAGAGCCGCCAAACCTATTAAAGTAAGCATGGCAACCATTATCAGAGCAATTACTGCCGCAAACCCGTTTTCATTTTTGACTATCATTTTCATCACTTCCTACTTTCGAAAAATATGAATTATCACCATCTAATAAATTATCTGCGGGGTGATCAATCTAACAACTTATTCTTCATAACTTACAAATCAAATTCTTTCCTTATTATATCCCTACGTTTCTCAGGAATACCGATGTATTGAATGTCCGATACCTGTATGAGTCATCAGTAACTCCAAAATTATCGAAATCAACGTCTTCATTTAATGATCTTCCTGTAACTGAGATAAGAACCTCTCTCAGATCATCAGCCAGAATTACTGAATCAAGCAGGGTACCGTTTTTCATGCGGTATTGAAACTGAAGATCAATAATATTATCAGCATATATTTGAGGTGCCTGACCCATCAACTGCATCATCAATGTAGGGTTATCAGGATTAGTCGTATTATCGAGGAAGAATTTGACACTATTCATTGAGATCAAAATGGCATCTTCATTATATTTTTTGGATAAAGTCATAGTATTATGCTGAATATGATTTGATCCGGTTTGAACTTCTGTAATTTCAAACCATTCTCCCCCGCCGGAATCGGGTTCAAAAATAAAGACCCATTGACCATCGTAGAAACAGGAAACATCGGTTGCGCATTTGAGCTCAGCCGACGGCTGCGGCATAGGAGCAGATAAATACGTTTCACAATTATTGGAACGATAATTAATTGTAATCGTATCAGGATCGGTATTGGCTGAGGTTATAGCATCCATTCCTAAAGGCAAATCGTAACCTGCCATTCTAATTTGACGGGCTAATTCATCTATTGAAGCCCGGGCATTCTGCTGAGTAAATTGGACTTCTTCCTGGACGATATAGTTTTTATGGGATGCTATATACAGTTTAAAAATTGCTGTCGTAATAACTCCCATAATAGCCAGGGCAATCATCACTTCCAGAAATGATGTCCCTCTTTGCTTTTTAAGTTTTTCTATAAACAATTTCATTTTGTGCCTCTATCTATTCCGGTTAATAATTTTCTGTCGCAATTAAAACCCTCAATCAGGCTGAATCGGTTTTGATGAATGAACTGATGCTCATGGTTTTGGTATTGGAGATCATATCATCCCATTGAGCTTGCATATCAACCTGGCGAAGATGATTACTCTTCTTGGAGACTGTCCAGACGAGTTGTATTCCGTTTAAAGTATCCGAACCACTTTGAGGCATGGGTATATTGCGCAATTGTTCAAGCTTTTGCTGCATGGATTGAGTCACAATAGTGGCGTTATTCGACCAATCATTACTGGTTAATGATATCATAGCCATATTCAACAGCATCAAGAGGGATATTCCTAAAATGACCATTGATATCAATACTTCCAATAAGGACATACCATCCTGTCTCTTAATTTTTTTTGTAATATTCATAGCATTTCCCTTATTTTTTTAATCTATAGTTGTAAATTGTGTGCCATCTGCTAATCTTAAGATAGCCTAATTACCAATACCCTCATAAGCCATTGTAATATAATTACTTAAAAAGCGTATTCTAAACGGACAACGACCAGATTAAGTTGATTTATTACTTCGACAGATTTTTTTCTGCTAATTTTCTGTCCTGAGCACCTATATAGTATGGGGGACAAACCATACCCCCGGGTAATATTAAACCGAATTAATAAACCGGTTGAAATCGGCTGTCTGGTTGATTAAACTATAATTATAAAGATGGATAAAAAACATAAAGCCAGGCAGCATAGCTGCTTTTATGGAAATTTGGATTAAATATTATGGCAAAAAATTATAAAATGTATTTGGGGGGCAATTGGGTCAACAGGGAGAATAAGATTAAAGTCTATTCCCCCTGGGATGATTCTCATGTCGCCACCGTAGCGGCGGCATCAAAACATGATTACACCAACGCCATCTGGATAGCAGATAAAACATTTTCAATAACCCGTGATCTGCCGTCATATAAAAGGGCAGAAACCTGTCTCGCAATCGCCAAAGGTCTGGAAAAAAATATAGATAAATTTGCCAGAATGATGTCTTTGGAATTGGGTAAAGCCTACAAAGATTCGAGACTTGAAGTTACTCGAGCAATTGGAGTTTTCACTGTTGCGGCTGAAGAAGCCAAACGAATCGGGGGTGATATTATAGATTTGGATTGGTCGCCCGGCTCGGAAGAACGGACCGGTCTGATCAGGCGTTTCCCTAAAGGTGTTATAGCCGGAATCTCGCCTTTTAATTTCCCGCTTAATTTGGTTGCCCATAAAATTGGCCCAGCAATTGCTTCGGGAAATACTATTGTTCTAAAACCGGCCTCAGCGACACCTGTTTTAGCCCTGATGTTAGCCGAACTTATTGATAAAACCGATCACCCCAAA
>CAYPUP010000306.1:0-3323 GCA_964413795.1 uncultured Ignavibacteriales bacterium | reverse complement strand
TGTAGCTTAATTCTCTACTTCTGAATATCATCATTAAATGACTAAACAAAATCAAAATCCGGACATGAAACACCTGCTTGCTCTTGTCTTTGGAGCCATCTGTATCAGTTTTGCGCCTGTTTTTGTCAAATATCTTTATCTGCAGGAAATGAGTCCGGTTGCGATTGCTTTTTGGCGGACATTTTTTGGAGCTGTTATTTTATTCGGGTGGGGCTGGATTACCCGCAGGCAAATGGTTCTGAAATGGGTGGTGCTAAAATGGGCTATTGTTGCCGGATTTTTATTTTATCTCGACCTTTATGCCTGGCATCATTCGATCATTTATACTGGTGGTGGAATGGCCACGATACTGGGCAACACCCAGGTTTTTGCTACTGCTATACTTGGCTTCCTATTATTCAAAGAGAGACTTAGCCTCAGATTTTTCATTGCGGCTGTTACTGCTATCTTTGGGGTGGCCTTATTAGTCGGGATTGGCAGCGATACAGCTTTCACGGCTGATTATATCAAAGGGGTAATACTTGGTTTATTAACCGGGTTATTCTATGCTCACTTTATCATAACTCTGAAACATGCCGGGAAGAAAAAGGAATGCCCCGGATTTGTTTGTTTGATGGGTTGGGCGTCATTATCAACCGCTTTCTTTTTCGGTATTACAATGTTTTTTTTCGAAACGGTTTATTTTCCAATAGGCTTTCAAGCCTGGCTCTTAGCTATCGGGTTAGGTTTAACAGCCCAGGCAATTGGCTGGCGGGCAATTTCAAAAGCTCTTCCCAATCTACCGGCTTCGATTAGTGGCTTGATTTTATTGCTGCAGCCGGTATTGGCCACTTTGTGGGGTTATCTTTTATTTAATGAGTATTTGGTTTTATTGCAGATTCTTGGAGCAGTTATCACTCTGAGTGCAATCTACGTTGGCACGATAAGCAAAAAAAAAGCGGCTTAATCAAAACCGCTTTTCATAATTAATTAAATTATTCATCTTATTTGACGAGAACTGATTCTAATCTTTCGGCAATGTAATCAGCACCGGATTCAGTCAAGATCAGCGGGGGAGAGATGCGGATAGTATGGCCATGACTGTCATTAGCCATAAGATCCATCTCAAGCAATTGGCGGCAGTATTTCATGGCGTCGCCATCTTTGACTTCCACGCCGATAAACAATCCGCGATTGCGAACCTCTTTAACGATTTTTGAACGACTGGCGATCTCTTTAATTTTATCGGCCAGGTATGTTCCGATCTCCTGAGATTTTTCTGCCAGTTTTTCATCGACAATAACATCAAGAGCCGCATTACCGGCCACACAGGCCAGAGGATAGCCGCCATAGGTTGAACCATCACTACCAGGTGTAAAAGCAATATCCATTAGTTTTTTGTTGGTAACAAAACATGAAAGAGGAACCAGACCGCCGGAAAGAGCTTTGCCTAAAATTACTCCGTCAGGGATTACATTTTCGTGTTCAAAACAAAACATTCTACCCGTCCGTCCCAAGCCAACCTGGATTTCATCAGCAAGAAGGAGTAGATCATTCTTGTCAGCAATATCTCTGAGTCCTTTTAGGAAACCCTGGGGAGGGATGTACATGCCTCCTTCACCCTGCATTGGCTCCACAAGTATGCCACAAGTGTTTTTATTTACCGCTTTCTCAACAGCATCAATACTTCCGTACTCAACCGATACAAAACCGGGTGTTAATGGTCCAAAACCTTCTTTATATTTCTTTGAAGAGGAGAAGGAAACAACTGTTACCATGCGGCCATGGAAATTATTATTAAAAACAATGATTTCCTGCTTTCCATCGGGAATACCTTTTACTTTGTAACCATAATAGCGAGCCATTTTGATAGCGGTTTCAACCGATTCAACCCCGCCATTTTTCGGTAGAACTTTATTTCCGTTGTTCCCAAAACGGGTACCGAGCTGAGGTACCAAATTAGCTAATTTTTTTAGAAACATCGCAAGAGAGTCTGTGTAGACAACATTCGAGATGACCGATCCATAGCTGCCCTGCAATGCATCAACAAGAGCCTTAACAATTTTAGGATGATGATGTCCCTGATTAGCGGCTGAATATGCAGCCAGACAATCCAGGTACTTTCTACCGTTCTGACTATATAACCATATGCCTTCAGCTTTACGAACAACTAATTTTTGTCGTCCATAATGGTCAGCCCCGAATGTGGATTCGTAGTTCAGAATGGTTTCATCGGGAAGAGTCGAAAATCCGATCTCAGTATTAGTCATTGATTTAACATTGGCCATAAGGCACCTCACAAAAGTAGACAGGTTATTTATATATATCAAACACAGAATATATGTAAGAATAACCTGAAATACAAGCCTAGTGAATTGAATTTGAATAATTTATTTTGTTATTTTGGGCACTAATAAAACGAAATAGCCTAAAAACAGGTCAAAATGGTCATTTGAAAAATTATAAAATCTACAAAAAAGTAAACTATTGATTCTTATGATTGTGAAATTGATAACAACATTTTCCAGAAAGGTCTTGATTTTGAGCTTGTTAATACTATAATTGTCCTGATTTTGACAATATGGAGGAAGAATGCCGAAAGTAGTTGATAATCAACAATTAGGTCCAATGGTTTGGAAGATGCTGGTGGAAGTACCACGGTTGGTAACCAAAGCAAAGGCTGGCCAATTTGTTATTTTGCGAGTAAATGATTCCGGGGAAAGAATTCCAATGTCTATCGCCGGTCTTGATAAAGAGAAAGGTTTGCTGACAATTATTTATCAAGTTGTAGGGAAAACTTCAGCTCTGATGACAACTATTGAACCGGGTGGTGAACTCTCCGATTGTGTTGGTCCGCTTGGGATTCCATCGCACGTGGAAAAATGGGGAACAGCCTGTGTTGTTGGCGGAGGGATCGGCATCGCCCCGGTTTATCCTATTGCCAGAGCATATAAGGAAGCTGGTAATAAAGTAATTTCTATTATCGGAGCTCGTAATAAGGATCTTTTATTTTATGAAAATGAGCACAAATCTGTAGCCGATGAATTTTATCCCTGTACCGATGATGGGTCGTATGGCCACCATGGCTTCGTCTCTGATGTTTTAAAAAAGCGGCTTGATGAGGGCGAAAAGATCGGGATGATTATGGCTATCGGTCCGGTGCCTATGATGAGAGTTGTCGCCAATCTGACTAAAAATTACAATGTCCCAACCTGGGTCTCTCTGAATCCGTTAATGATTGATGGAACCGGGATGTGCGGTGGCTGTCGGGTGGCAGTCGGTGGCAAAACCAAGTTTGCCTGCGTTGACGGCCCTGATTTTGATGGACATCTCGTTGATTTTGA
>CAYPUP010000305.1:0-3349 GCA_964413795.1 uncultured Ignavibacteriales bacterium | reverse complement strand
ATATAGAGGCAGGTCGCGACCTGCCTCTATATAATAAGAATAATGTCCTAAAAGTATATCAGGCAGACAGCTCGTCTGCCGTTTTTTTAACTTGAATTCTGAATGCTAATTTACCATATTCCAATATGCAAGAAGACAAGTTAATAACACCAATCGATGCTGAACTGGCGAAATCTATAATTGCCCAAAAATGCCCCGATATAGAGATCAGGGAATTTGCTTATATTGGTGGTGGGGATTATTCGGTTTTTGAAGTCAATAATGAGATTGTCTTCCGTTTCCCAAAAGTAAATATCGACGCGAATAAAAAAATACCCGGCTTTGAGGATTTTCTATTTAATATTATCAGATCTAAATTGCTACCCCATGAAATCCCTGAAAAGATATTCACTATAGAAACCAATGAATTTAATATTCCCGGACCAGCCATTGGTTATAGAAAATTCTCCGGCCAGCAAATCCCAAAATTACAGGCCAAACCGGACATAAAACTGGCCAATTTACTAAGTGAATTTTTATCAAGACTGCATTCTATTGAAGTTAAAAAGCTTCAAAGCATAGGTGTTAGATCAACCGATTGGAAATCAATAGTTCTTTGGCATAAAGAAAATTATAAATATGTCAAACAGGATATCTTTCCATTATTAAAAAAGGATGAAAAAGACTGGCTGGCTGAAGTTTTTGAGTCATTTCTGAAAAAATCAGCCAGAATGAATCCACCACTGGCTTTTACTCATGGTGATTTTGATCCCTCAAATGTTCTTATTCATGGTACCTATGATCATCTTCAGGTACTCGATTTCGATGAAGTCAGGATTTATGATCCGGCCGTCGATTTTTGTCCCTGGTGGGGGGAATATGGTTCCGGTTTTATTGAAGAGATGGTTCGAACTTATACCTTGTCAATTGGCCCGGCTTTCATGCCCAGAGTCCGTTTTTATTATAACCGCATTCCGGTTATCTATTTTGAAATCGGTTTAAAAACCGATAATAAGAATTTTATCACGTACGGGCACAAATTACTCTCCAAAAGAATGCAACCTTAACCGGCATTGCCGGTCTTATTAATAAATAGATTATTTGATGTTATACACATCGTGAAACTCACATTATATGTTTGCGTATGCATATTTATGAGGTTCAAATGGAGGGAAAACGGATGAAAAATATGATTATTGTGCTGGTTCTCTTAATTTTTATCGTTTCACCAGCCTTTGCTCGTGCTGACCATGATCATCAGGATTACCAGGACGAGCGGCATATTTCAATTTCAAGCCTGAAAGAGTGGCACATTAATGATGTCGATTTTGAAATAGATGATGGTTCAATTTATATTTCTCACGATGATCCTCTTTACGAAAGCGTAGAGATTAATGAAAAGTATGAGCTTTTTGTCAATGATGAAAAAGTTGAGCTTGATGCTGAACAGCAGGAATTGGTAACCGCCTATTATGATCTTACCATGTCAATAGTTTATAGAGCTAAGGACATCGGCTGGGAGGGTGTAAAAATAGGTCTGGCGGGAGTTCAGTTGGCCCTCAAAGCCGTTGGGGGAGTAGTCAAAATGATCCTTACGTCGTATGATGAAGATGACTTTGAGAATTATATGGATCAGGAAGCCGAAAAGCTCGAAGACCGAGCTAAAGTACTTGAGAAGAAGGCTGAGGATATAGAGAAATGGGCTGAGGATCTTGATTTAGTCGCTGAACAGATGAATGAAATGATTCCTGAGGTTGAAAAACTCGGCTGGTACTACCAATAAGAAATTACTTTTTTATTTACGCATTAAATTTACATAGAGGCGTCAGGAATCCTTTCCTGACGGATGGTAAGATTTTTTAGTAGGGTAGAACCATTTTCCATTTATCGGTTCTGCCTTTTATTTATGCAGGGGTTCAGCAGGCTAAGCCCTTAGAAAAGTGTACTTTTAAAATATTGTTTATTATATATTATATAACTATGGACTTTATCGTAAACAATAACAGTTTAATCGTTATCTTTGTTTTATTAGGAGCCATATTTTTCTTCTGCGGATTGGTTATAAAACGGTTTTGGGTCGATAAACGCTGGTTTAACGATACGAACAGTTTTATCGGCCGACATGTTTATACCCAGTTTCAGAATCAGGACAGCAAAGAATCGCTTGAGCATGTGCTGTTTATGACCGAGGACGAACGGGTTGAAGAAGATCAGGGAGAGGGCGGGAAGAAGTCTGAATAAATTTTAATTTTATGAATTAAAAAAAGCACGGCATCCTAAAGATGATATATTTTTTATTAATTGAAAATAGAGCATTTTAGTACAAAATATTCACAATTAAGTTGATATTAGATTATTTGTTAAATAAATTGACCAATAATTGAACAGAATAAGAATTATAATTTGGATGAATATATGCGAAGATCACAAAAGCAAAGCACCGACCAGGAACGAATTTTAGAAATATTGGCCAGAGCCGAGGTGGGTTATCTCGGAATCATAATTCCCGATGGCTACCCCAGAGTCATACCGATTAATTTCTGGAATGAAAATACAACCATTTATCTTCATGGCGCTTTATCTGGAGAAAAATATAATGCGATCAAAGAATCACCCAAAGTAACCTTTAATGTCAATTGGCCGCATTCTGTTATTCCATCCTATTGGATTTCCGATGATCCTTCGCATGGAGCCACTCATTTTTATGAATCAATTCAGATAAATGGTATCTGCTCCATTGAAAAGGATATAAATGTCAGAGCCTTAGTACTTCAGAAATTGATGGAAAAATACCAGCCGGAAGGAAAATTCCTCAAGGTAACTCCGGAAGAAAAGGGTTATGAAATGGCTTTCAAAATGACCGGCATTTTCAAAATTGTTCCGGACAAAGTCGATTTTAAAGTCAGCCTGGGGCAGACATACTCAAATGAGATTCAAAAGAAGATAGTCGATCATCTTCGAGAACGAAATTCCAAAAGAGATCAGGAAACTTTGGAAGCGATCCGCAGGATGATTTATTAATATTGACTTTAAACCCCACCTTTTATTTCTTGAATTAGAGTGAATAATCTAAATTAAATAAATGTAGCATAATTTGTAATTGTTTATATTTTACCGGGAGTATGAAATATAGAGAGTGATGTAACATAGGTATTGAAAAATGATTGAAGAAAAATTAATAGAAAGTATTGAACAATTTGATTGGGGAAAATAAATAAACATTATGGATAAAAAAGTAGAAATATTAGCGCGAGTGTACAGGGGAAAGTCAGTTGAAGCCATCCATTATGGGGCCATTGCTGTTGTAAATGCTGAAGGAGAATTGACTCACTATATCGGTGACCCCTATGAACCCTTTATGACTCGTTCA
>CAYPUP010000304.1:0-3352 GCA_964413795.1 uncultured Ignavibacteriales bacterium | reverse complement strand
TAACTCAATTGAAAACAGAGCTCAAAACAGAAGAGTAGATATTGTAATTTTGACCATGGAACTCTCCTTACAAGAACCATCATCACAATTGTTAGCTCAGGAAGAAACCGAGTAATTTTTTCTCCTCAGAGCAGGAAACATTTTCCAGATGCTTATCGTCTGAAAAAATGTTTCACTTTGAATCACATCGCATCGCATTGCCTTGCAACGCATTATGGAATCTAAATTTTTTGGCACGCCCCTTGCTTAATAGTGCTGTGTAAAAATATAGGTGAGTGTGATGTATGGATAATAAAATAGCAAATTTTCTGTTTACAAAAATTGGAATGCCGAAATTTGAGAATTTTCTCAATATCTCATCTTTAAGGCATAAACTGACTGCTGGAAATATTGCCAATGCCTCATCGCCGGGATATCGGAGCCAGAGTATAGATTTTACCGAAGAACTCAACAAAGCCTCCGATAACAGCCGGCATATTGCAGGCTCGATTACCAATGCCTCACATATTCCGTTGGGTCATAATGTCAACAAATCTCCGGAGATTAATCAAGACTCTATTAATGAGGGGGATATGAATTCGGTAGATATTGACAATGAGATTGCCGAAATGGCTCAAAACGAACTGGAATTTACTATTGCTGCAAAATTACTGCAGAAAAAATTCCAGGTTTTAAGAAAAGCGATAACAAGCAAATAGTGGGTAAATTATGGCTGGATTATTAAGTGCAATAAAGGTTTCCTCCCAGGGTTTGTCGGTGCAGCGAGCCAAGATGAATGCTACGGCGGAAAATATCGCCAATGCTGAAACGACTAAAACCAAAGAGGGCGGCCCTTACAGAAGAAAAAGAGTTGTGGTTGAAGAGACCAAAGAACCGGTAAGTTTTGGAACCGCTATGAAAGCAGCCGGACAAAAACTTAATAAAACAAATTCCAGGCATATCAGCGGGCATTCAATGAAGATAAGCAATAGCATTAATATCCCTAATGTATCCAGCGAAGAGATTGTTGATCCCGCTTCCAGTTATCGATTGGTGCATGATCCGTCGAATCCCGAAGCGGATGATCAGGGTTATGTTAAAATGCCGGATGTGGAAATAGTAAATGAAATGGTGGATATGATGGCTGCTTCAAGAGCTTATGAAGCTAATACCATAGCTATATCAACCGCTAAACAGATGGCACAGGATGCCCTCGACATATAGGAAGGTGTTGTAGATGAAAATTAACCCGATTGGCATTCAGTCTTATCAGCAGTTGAATAACAGGCAGAATCAGGTCAACGAGCAGGCTGATAAGAACCAAAAAACAGATGATATATTAAATATCAGTCCAAAAGAGATAACCGATCGTTCAGAAATAGCAGTTCGTCCTCCGGAGGGAACCTATGCGGAGTTTCTGAGTCCTGAAGAGAAGAGCGCTCTGGAATTGCTTTTTAATAAGTATCAGGATTCCGAACGGTTTGGTTCAGCTTTTAATAAAAATAATACTCAGAATGAAAACAAAACTCTGGGTAAAATTATAGACGTGAAAATTTAAAATGTCTGATTCATTAAGCATAAACAGGCTTGTTCCAGGATTGATGGAACAGGCAGGAAGCAAAACAGGGGCTTTCCCCAAATTGGATTCGGGGGAGAAAGCTGATTTTGCCAATGTCTTTTCCAATCTAATCAATTCGGTTAATGATTTACAAAGCGATTCGGCAGAGATACAACAATCATTTTTAGCAGGAGAACCTGTAGAGCTTCATCAGGTAATGATTAAAGCGGAAGAAGCCGGGGTGGCAATGGATTTGCTGCTGGAGATCCGCAATAAGCTGGTGGATGCTTATAATGATATAATTAAAATGCCGGTGTAATGCTCTCAATGGCTATGGATGGCCATAAACAACATGGGATGAATAAATGGAGCGATTTAGTTTACTTTTCAAAAACATAAGTGCATGGGTGAGTCGTATGTCGCCCAGCCAGGTAATGATGCTTCTTGGGGTTGTCGCAGGGTCAATCGTGGGGATTATTCTGGTTGTGGGCTGGCTTAATGCTGCCACCTATTCCACACTATATGCCAATCTGGATGAAAGCGAAGCCGGGGAAATTGTTGCCTATTTGAATGACAACAAAATTCCTTATGAGTTATCTGATGGCGGACGGACGATTTCCGTCCCATCAAGTGAAGTCTACCAGGCTCGAATTTCTCTGGCTTCGGACGGACTCCCGACCAAAGGAAGTATCGGCTACTCCTTGTTCGATAAAAACAATCTGGGGATGACCGATTTTCTGCAGAATCTGAATTTCAGGCGTGCCCTGGAAGGAGAATTAACGCGGACGATCATGCAACTCTCCGAAGTCAAAGCAGCCCGGGTTCATATTGTGATGCCCAAGGAACGGCTGTTTAAGGAAGACAAAAAGGAGACCACGGCATCGGTTTTGTTAAAATTAACCGGTAAAGGTCTTTCCAAACATCAGATCAGCGGTATTTCCCATTTAATTGCTTCATCAGTTGAAGGGTTGATGCCGGAAAATATTGCCATTGTTGATTATGATGGAAACCTTTTATCAAACAGCCAGAAATCGGATGCAATTGCCGGTCTGACTTCATCCCAGTTGGATGTCCGGAAACAGGTGGAAGCATATCTCGAAGAAAAAGCACAATCCATGCTTGATGATGTTCTCGGAACTGGCAAATCGGTTGTTCGTCTAACAGCCGATCTTAATTTCCAGCAGCTCGAAAAGACTTCAGAAACATTTGATCCCAATTCCCCTTCCGTTCGCAGTGAAGAACGGACTACAGCGGCTAACTCAACCTCGGATAAAACAGATGAGACCAGTGAAAGTACCGAGGAAGGAAAGAATGAAACAACTATTACAAATTATGAACTCAATCGTACCAATGAGCATTTGATAGAAGCGGTTGGCTCGATTGATCGACTCTCTCTCGCTGTACTTGTTGACGGAATTTATCAGCCGGTGCAAAATGAATCAGGTGAAACAGAAATGGTTTACCAGCCCCGTCCACAGGAAGAACTGGATCGTTTGGCGGCTATTGTTGAAAATGCCGTCGGTTATAATCAGGATCGCAATGATCAAATTGAAATGGTTAATTTAGCTTTTGATCATCAGGATTTCCAGGTTGAACAGGATGCTCTTGATGCCATTTATACCAGAGACTTCTATTTTGAAGTTGCCAGGAAAGTTGGCTACTTCCTGCTGCTGGCTTTCCTGTTTTTATATCTCAAGAAAAAAGCAAAAAAACTAATGGTGTCATTGGGAAAACTCATGCCTGATGCCAGTAGAAGGGTGTCGGCGGTCAGTTCCATTAAACAGGCTGCTCCATCACAAGGCGTGTTATCTGGTG
>CAYPUP010000303.1:0-3352 GCA_964413795.1 uncultured Ignavibacteriales bacterium | reverse complement strand
TCCTGGGCATTCTGGTCATGCCTCCGACCAGAACCACTTCATCAATTTCACCAAAAGATAGCTTGGCATCGGACAATGCCGCCTGACAGGGTTTTACTGTCCGTTGTACCAGATGATCAACCAATTGCTCGAATTTTGCCCGGCTTAAAGTAAGATCAAGATGTTTGGGGCCGGACTGATCAGCAGTCACAAAGGGGAGATTGATATTTGTCTGCATTGTTGATGAGAGTTCAATCTTGGCTTTTTCGGCCGCTTCCTTTAAACGCTGGAGAGCCATCCGATCTTTTCTCAAATCAATACCCTGTGATTTTTTGAACTCCTCGGCCATCCAGTCAATAATAGCCTGATCAAAATCATCACCTCCCAGATGGGTATCACCGTTAGTCGACTCTACCTGGAAGACCCCTTCAGCAATAGTTAAAATTGAGACGTCAAAAGTACCACCACCTAAATCAAAAACCGCTATTTTTTGCTTAGCTTCTTTTTGTAAACCATAAGCCAGCGAGGCGGCAGTCGGTTCGTTGATAATACGAAGGACTTCAAGACCGGCAATCTTACCGGCATCTTTAGTCGCCTGACGCTGTGAATCATTAAAATACGCCGGCACTGTTATAACAGCCTGAGTAACTTCCGAACCGAGATAGTTTTCAGCAGCCTGCTTGAGGTATCTCAAAACCATAGCGGAAATTTCCGGAGGGGTATATCTCTTGCCGCCTATATTGACTTCGACGGCACCATTGTCATTGGCCACTACTTCATAAGGAACTATTTTTTCTTCACTGGAAACTTCGGAATGCATTCTCCCCATAAATCTCTTGATGGAAAAAACAGTATTTTCGGGATTGGTTACCGCCTGACGTTTGGCAGCGGCTCCGACAAGGCGCTCTCCGTCTTTTGCAAATGCCACCACTGAAGGGGTTGTGCGCGCCCCTTCCTGGTTGGGAATTACGACCGGTTCCTGGCCTTCCAGCACAGCCACGCAGGAATTGGTTGTTCCCAGATCAATGCCGATAATTTTGCCCATTAATTAACTCCTTTATAATTACAAAAATAAAATTTCATATACTATTCAACTTTATCTTCATCTTCGTTTTCATCTTTTGCATCTTTTGCAACTCCTGAACTTACTCCCACTTTGGAATGGCGGATCACTCGTTTATCCTGAGAGTAGCCTTTGCTGATTTCAAGAGCGACTATCCCTTCATCATATTCTTCCGAGGGGATTTGCATCAATGCTTCATGAAGGTTTGGATCAAATGTTTTTCCCAGAGCTTCTATTGGTCTGATATTATGTTTTTCAAGCAGCCCGGTCATTTGATTAAAAATCAGGCGCGTCCCTTCCTGTAATGATTCAAAACTGGCCTTTTCGTCAATATTTAAAGCCCTTTCAAAATTATCAATTATATCCAAAAGTTCGGAAAAAATTCTGTCTCTGGCGGAACGAATCATATCATCGTAACTACGAGCAATTCTTTTTTTATAATTGTCAAACTCCGCAGCTGACCTTAGCAGTTTATCCTCAAGTTCAGCTACCCGATTGGTAAGTTTCTCTTCTTCGGAAAGTTCAATCTCATCCACTGCCGGAGATCCAAGCTGTTCAGTTTTATCTATTTCAACCTCTACTTTTGTATCAGAATCATTTTCGGAAACCGGTTCGACTTCAGGTTGAATTTCCTGATCTGATTTCATTTCATTTTCATTTTTTGCCATCTTGTTCTCTTTACTTTTTTTCCAGCCCATCAATTACTCTTTTCCCTTTTCAAAATCTTTTGTTCCGGAAAGAGCCTCGGTAATGGTCTTGGCGGTATAATCTATCACCGATACCAGCTTATCATAAGCCATCCGGGTCGGCCCGACAATGCCGATAGTTCCGGTAGTATTCCCTACGCGGTAAGTTGATGTCACTAAGGAACAGTTCATGATTTTTGAAAACTGGTTCTCCTGCCCAATCGTAATAATCAGTCCTTCTTCGCCAGCTTTGATGAGAAAATCTTTAAGGATACTGCTATTTTCAATCAGTTTAACCAATTCTGAAATTTTTTGAAGATCTGCAAACTCGGGTTGCATGACAAGATTTTCCGTTCCGGCAAATTTGATATCCTCGGGGCGGCCATCAGTCCAGATTTTTTCTTTGGAATCGATAATAAGTTTAATCAAACGCCCCCCTTCGGAGAGATTTGATAAACGGTCCTTAATGGTGTCCCTGATATGCCCCAACGACAAGCCGGTTAATCTTTCATTCAATACCGTTTCAACTTCCTGTAATACATTTTCAGAAATTGATGTTTCCACTTCGATAATAACAGAACGGGCCAGTCCGGACTCGACCACGACCACAGCCATAATCCTCTCATCCGAAATGGGAATAAGTTCAATTCTTTTTAATAACCCCTCTTCGAATCTGGGAGCTATTGATACCCCTAACTGATTAGTGATATCACTTAAAACCCGGCAGGTTTGTCCCAGGATATCATCTATTCCATGCCCACCCTGCCTGATAGACTCTTTAATCTTTGTCTTCTCAGCTTCAGTAAGGACACCAGGTTTTAAAAGTTTATCGACATAGACCCGATAGCCAAGATCAGTTGGGATTCTTCCGGCTGAAGTATGCGGTTGGGAAATGAGTCCCAGTTCTTCAAGATCCTGAAGCGTATTTCTGATTGTCGCCGAGGAGACTCCCATCTTGAATTTATTGGCAATGATTCTGGAGCCTACCGGATCAGCGGACGAGATATAGTAATTTATCAGATTAAAGAGGACATTTTTTTCACGTTCTGTCAAATTTTCGAAGGGCATACAACTTCACCATTTTATAAAATACTGCCGTAATGGCAGTCGTAATGTCAGTCAGCATAATAAGTTACAAATATTTTAACAATAGTCAAGCTAAAATGATTAAAAGGACTCTATTTTAATTTAAAATAATAAAAAACCCCGTGGCTAAACGGGGCTTTTGAGACGATGTTAATTAATATGCGTTAAAGGTCAGTCTTTTTTCTTCTCTTTAGTATCATCTTTTTTAACATCTTTTTTCACTTCTACTTTGACATCTTTTTTATCAGCATCTTTCTTTTTAGTTTCACTTGCAGTTGCATTTTTTGGTGCGGAGGTACTCTTAAGGTCTTCCCGACGGTCATCAATTCCGTTTTTATTCTTATCAATGAAGTTGTCATATTTCTTTTTGTTGTCAACCTTTGTCGTGGTTGCTGTCATAGTTGGATTTGTTTTTTTAACCTCGGTCTCTTTGGGTGTCTCTTTTTTCTGAGTAGTTGCTTCTTTATCTTTAGTTTTTTTCTCCACCGCCAAAGCACTCCCGCTTATCGAAACAGCCGTATCGGAAGATACGACTCTT
>CAYPUP010000302.1:0-3377 GCA_964413795.1 uncultured Ignavibacteriales bacterium | reverse complement strand
TAGTATAATTAATTGATTGCAGTAAAGGACGATCATCTGATTCAGCCAGCCTTTTTATAATTATATCAGTTGAACATTTCAGATAAATCACCAATCCATTTTTTAGGAATAAATCTCTGTTATGATCACTTTCGAAAGCCCCCCCGCCAAGAGCAACAACCTTTTTTATTGTTATATTTTTAATAATTTCTTCTATAATAGCTGCTTCGAATTTCCGGAATTTGAGCTCCCCTCCCTTTACAAAAATATCCGTTATCCCCATTCCCGCTTTTTCTTCAATCATTGAATCAGTATCATAAAATTCATAATTCAGTTCTTTGGCTAATAAAGGACCGATTGTTGATTTACCGGAGCCAGAGAATCCGACCAGAAATATATTATCAGGATAATTCATAAAGTAAATCCTTTGGTAATTTCGAATGCTCTAAATTAAAAAGAATTTTTCAATTTATCAAACACTTCTTCAAAAGAAATTTTGCGTCCGGTCCAGATTTTATAAGATTCAATTGCCTGAGCAACAAGCATCGGGACGCCGTTAATTACCGATAATCCGGCTTTTTCAGCCTCTCTTAAAGCGTAATTATCGAAATTATAGTTAAGATCGTAATATACACATTCAGGTAGAATTTTAATATCATCCTTCAGTAATGATTTGTTTTTATAATTTGGACCGCCAATCGGAGTAGTATTAACAATCAGTGAATATTTACCACTGAGGTTATTATAATTTTCATAACTGGAAATGGTAATATTAACATCCGAATTCATCTTTTCTATATCGCTTTTAAAAAATAATAATTTATCAAGATCGCGGCCGACAACAGTTATCTCTTTTACCTGAAATAAATTTACCAGAGAAAACATCACTGCTTTAGCGCTCCCGCCATGGCCAAAGATTAGAGCCTGTCCTCTGCTGATCAAATCAGAACTTTTTGCTAATGGCTGAGCAAAACCGATAAAATCAGTATTGTAGCCGATCAGTTTTCCATTTTCAATCAAGACTGAATTAACCGCTCCGATCTTTGCCGCCGTTGGATCAATTTTATTCAGAAAATTTATAACCATTTGTTTATAGGGAACAGTGACAGAGAAGGCATCATAATCAGATGCCATCATCAGTTTTAGGGAAGACATAGCTTTATCTTCTTTCATGTCGATTAAATCAAATTCACCTGCAACACCATCGAGTAGAAAAATCGTTTGAAATATAGCAGGAGATTTGGAGTAAGATATGTTCTCTCCCAAAAGGCCAAATTTAAACTTCTCACTCATTGAGCTATTTTGTCCAGTAAGTCATAAAATTCCGGACAGGATATATCGACACAGGTTTCATCATCAATAGTCGAAGGACCGACCAGAAACAGTGATGCGATAGAGAAAGCCATTGCAATACGATGATCCCCGTATGAAACAAAATCGGCTCCGGATAAATCCCGTCCCCCTTCGATAGCAAGACCGTCTTCCAGAAGACCGCATTTAATCCCCATCCTTTTCAGATTTTCAGCTGCAGCGGTCAGGCGGTCGGATTCTTTTATTTTTAATTCAGCTGCATCGCGAATGATCGTAGTTCCCGGGGTAAATGCGGCTATTACTGAAACAATTGGAATTTCATCTATCAGACCAACGGTTGTCTCTCCGCTTATCTTTCTCGGCTTTAATAATCCACCGGTTACGGTCACGTCCCCTCTTGATTCGCCTGAAACAGTCTGGCGGTTTTCGATATTAATTTCAGATCCGATAGCTTTTAAGTAATCGAAAAATGCTGTGCGGGTTTTATTTAAGCCAAGATTATTTATAGTTATTGATTTTCCCGAAATAGCTGCCGCCGCCATAAAAAATGCCGCAGTGGAGATATCACCCGGAATATCAATTTCCCCGCCACTGATTTTTGTCTTTGATGATAATACTATTTCTTTTTTAAACGGTTCCTGCATCTGCATAATGCGTTTGCGGGGGTCATTAGGGTCGTCAACCAAAACGGCCTTTATTAATCTTACATTTATCTCTCCCCCCAACTCCTCAATCATTAATTCGGTATGATCCCGCGTGATGGTATCTTCTCTAATTGTAACTGAACAACCCGAAGCCAATCCGGCGAGCAAAAGAGAAGATTTTACCTGAGCTGATGCTACCGGCATTCTGTATTCAAACGGCAGGAGCTTGTTTCCTCTAATTCTCATGGGGAGATGACCTTCATCAGAGAATAATTCAGCCCCCATTTCAGTTAAAGGGTCTATGATCCTTTTCATGGGCCGGGATTTCAAAGACTTATCCCCAGTCAATATAACCTCAATCGGCAATCCGGCAATGAGACCGGACAGAAGGCGAGTAGTTGTTCCGGAGTTGCCGCAATCGATAATTAATTCAGGATCAGCCTTTATTTCCTCAGGGGAAGTCAGAACTACCTTGTGATTTTCCAGTTTTTCTATTTTAACACCCAATGCCTGGACTGCGTTCAAACTAATCTGGCAATCCTGACCGGAGGGGTAGTTGATAACTGTAATTGGTTCTTTAGCTAATAAAGAGAGCAATGCCGCCCTATGCCCGATTGATTTATCGCCGGGGACGGTTATTGAACCCCCAATGTGTTTTACAGGTAGTATTTTTTTCATCAGCAGTTCTTATCAAGCACTTTCGAAAGAATTCGCATTTCTATTACAAGTCTTTCAAACATATCAGGAGTAATTGACTGCGCCCCGTCAGAAAGAGCATTGGCTGGATCATGATGAACTTCGATTATAAGACCATCCGCTCCTACGGCAATAGCCGCCCGTGACATCGGAATCACCTTATCTTTTCTTCCGGTGCCATGACTGGGATCGACAATTATAGGCAAATGGCTGGTTCGTTTTACAAATGGAACAGCCGAGAGATCAAGAGTATTGCGGGTATGATTGGCAAAAGTTCGAACCCCTCTTTCACACAGGATTATATTTTTATTTCCTTCTGACATAATATATTCAGCTGCCATCAATAGCTCTTCGACCGTTGCCGACATCCCCCTTTTCAACAAAATCGGCTTATTTAACCGTCCTGCTTTTATCAGAAGCGAATAATTCTGCATATTACGAGCACCAATCTGAACTATATCGGTATAATGGGCAACCATATCAATCGTGTCGGTATCAATAGCCTCGGTGACAATTTTGAGTCCGAATTTTTCACGTGCCTCAGCCAGGATTTTCAAACCCTCCTCTTTTAAGCCCTGAAAGCTATAGGGTGATGTCCTCGGTTTATAAGCTCCCCCACGCAGAATTTTGGCGCCGCTTTTAGCCACTGATTCAGCAATGGTAAACAACTGATCTCGGTTTTCAACCGAACAGGGACCGGCCATGATTACAAAATCATCACCTCCTATTTTTACACCATTAACATCA